>DZCM01000035.1 GCA_022730295.1 Rhodanobacter sp.
GCCTTCATGGGCTACGTGCTGCCGTGGGGCAACATGTCGTTCTGGGGCGCCAAGGTGATCATCACCCTGTTCAGTGCGTTGCCGGTGATCGGCGAACACCTTGTTACCTGGATCATGGGCAGCTTCGTGCCGTCCGATCCCACCCTGAACCGTTTCTTCGCGCTGCACGTGGTGGCGCTGCCGCTGGTGCTGCTGCTGCTGGTCGCGCTGCACCTGGGCGCGCTGCATGAAGTCGGCTCCAACAACCCCGACGGCGTCGACATCAAGAAGCACAAAGGTCCGGATGGGCACCCGCTGGATGGCATCCCATTCCACCCGTACTACACGCTGAAGGATCTGGTCGGCGTGGGCGTGTTCCTCATCATCTGCGCGATCGTGATCTTCTTCGCACCGACTGTCGGCGGATTCTTCCTCGAACACGACAACTCGATTCCGGCCAACGACCTCGTCACCCCGGCCACGATCAAGCCGGTGTGGTACTTCTCGCCGTTCTACGCAATCTTGCGCATGATCCCCAGCAAGGGCTTCGGCGTGCTGGCGATGGGGCTGGCGATCGTGGTGCTGTTCCTGGTGCCGTGGCTCGACCGCGGCAAGGTCAAGTCAATCCGTTTCCGCGGCTTGAGCTACAAGGTGGCGCTGACGATCTTCGCGATCGTGTTCCTGCTGCTGGCGGCGATCGGCGCCGACCTGACGCCGGGCTGGATCGTGGCGATCTTCGGCGCGCACGCCGACATCACCACCATCGAGAACCTGTTCGGCCGGATCCTTGTGGTCCTGTATTTCGGGTTCTTCGTGTTCCTTTGGGCCTACACGTTCTTCGGCTGGGAAAAAACCAGGCCGGTTCCGGAAAGGGTGACCACGCATGCATGACCAGACGCTTCGCGCACCCGTGCGCACCCTCGCCGCCGTCCTGCTCGGCATTGCAATTGCGTTGATCG
Organism: Rhodanobacter sp.; assembly: GCA_022730295.1. Lineage (GTDB taxonomy): Bacteria > Pseudomonadota > Gammaproteobacteria > Xanthomonadales > Rhodanobacteraceae > 66-474. The sequence continues at coordinate 939 of DZCM01000035.1, forward strand.
TGGCGCCTGCGGCCATGGCCGAGGAAGGCGGCGGATTGCCGCATGTCAGCGTCAACATCCATGATCAAGCGTCGTTGCAGCGTGGCGCCCGCCTGTTCATGAATTACTGCGTGGGCTGCCATTCGCTGAAGTACCTGCGCTATTCGCAGATGGCCGATGGCCTGGGCCTGACTGAAAAGCAGGTGATGGACAACCTGAATTTCACCGGCGCCAAGTTCGGTGCGCCGATCCTCTCGGCGATGCCCGAGGCCGACGCCGAGAAGTGGTTTGGCAAGGCGCCGCCGGATCTTTCGCTGGAAATCAGTGCCAAGGGTTCGGACTGGGTGGCAGCCTACCTGAAGTCGTTCTATCTCGACCCCAAGACCGCCAGCGGCTGGAACAACACCGTGTTCCCGAACGTCGCCATGCCGTTCCCGCTGTGGCAGTTGCAGGGCGAGCAGGTACCGGTGCTGGGCAAGGCCGAAAATGGCGAACCCGCGCCCGTGGAAAGCCTGAGTCTGGCCCATCCCGGCAGCATGACCCCGGCCCAATACGACCAGGCGGTGCGCGACCTCACCGCGTTCCTGACCTACGTTTCCACGCCGGACGCACTCGAGCGCAGCCACATCGGCGCATGGGTGGTGCTGTATCTGGTACTTTTCACCCTGTTCGCGCTGGTGTTGAAGAAGGAATACTGGAAGGATGTGCATTGACGGCAGGGCCAGCCCGGCCCGTGCCTAGATGCGAACCGCGGCGGGTTAGTCCGCGCCGACCGATCCGCCTCCCACTGGGGACCCACGCATGATGCAAAACGCGCGCAGCCGAACCGTGCTGACCCTGTTCACCGCACCCGACGACGTGCAGTCGCATCGGGTACGGCTTGTCCTCGCCGCCAAGGGCGTGGTTTACGACCGCGTCGAGGTTGCCCCCGGCAGGCCGAACGAGGAATTGCAGGCGATCAATCCTTATGGCGACACCCCGACCCTGCAGGACCGCGATATGGTCCTGTACGAGCCGGACCTGGTGTGCGAGTACATCGACGAGCGTTATCCGCACCCGCCGCTGATGCCGGTCGATCCGCTGTCGCGCGCACGCCTGCGCCTGGCCTGCGTTCGCATCGAGCGTGACTGGGTGCCGGAAGTCCACCATATCCGTGCTGGCGGACGTCCCGCCGAGGCAGCGCGCAAGCGGCTGCGCGATCATTTGATGGCCGCGCTGCCGCTATTCAAAGCCGCCAAGTTCTTCCTGAACCCGGAGATCAGCCTCGCCGATTGTCTGGTCGCGGCCGTGGTGTGGCGCTTGCCATCGTTGGCGGTGTCCTTGCCGAAAGACGCCAAACCGATCATCGACTATGGCGAACGCATGTTCCGCAGCCAGGGCTTTGTCCGCAGCCTGACCGCGGACGAGCGCCTGCTGGGCGAGCTGTGACTGACGCACCGGCCATGACCTCCAACCGCCCGTACCTGTTGCGGGCGGTGCACGAATGGATCTGCGACAACGGCCTGACACCCTACGTCCTGGTTGATGCGGCCCACCCCGGCGTGGTCGCGCCACCCCAGGCGGTCAGCGACGGCAAACTGGTACTGAACCTTGCCCCGCGCGCGGTCGCACGGCTGGAAATCGGCAACGAGGCGATCACCTGCATGGCCCGCTTCAGCGGAGTCAGTCAATCCGTGCAACTGCCGATTGCTGCGGTGCAGGCGATTTACGCGCGTGAAAACGGGCAGGGCATGCTGATGGCGGAAGATCCGCCCGGCAGCGTGGCTGCATCCACGTCCGATGCGTCCGGTGGCGCGGTTTCCAAGCCTGCCGCGCCGACGCTGCAGGCGGTGCCGTCCGCCGTGCAGCAGGATGTCGAGGTCCAAACTCCCGCGGATGGCGTTGAAGCGTCCGGCGAAGGCGACGGGCCGGAGCGCCCGCGGCCGAAGGGCAAGCCGAACCTGCGCGTCATCAAATGACGTATGGGTGGGCGGCGCGCGGAGCGCGCTGGCTTAATGCGTAAACTTCGCACTTTTCGTCGTCCCGGTACAAGCTTGGCCGCACCTTGATCTTCCTTCCCCCGCGCGCGGGGGTGAGAGACGGCGTGGACGAACTGCCGGTGGCAGTTCGTGCCGGCTCGAACGCACGAGGCAGGATGCCGAGGGCCGGGTTGTCAGGCGAGCGCACGATGCGCGAGCCGACAACGGTGCCCGTAGGGCGGATGGGGGACAAGTTCACGTCATCGAGCCGTATTCGCAGGGGTTTCGCTCGCCTCTGCTGCGCCCAATGTCGACATCCCTGCCTTTTTCCGCGCGTCTGACTCGCGCCATGGATGTGGCGAGTAGGCGAGCGGAACGCAATGCGACCACCGCGGGCTTGCGAGTAAATCAATACTCGGCGACCGGGAGGCGGGCGGAAAAATACAGGGCTGTCGGGGAGCGAACTCGCGCGCTACGGATCAGTGCAAGGTCCTGCGTTCGCGGCGCACAAACGGCACCACGTTGCCGGTTGAGGTATCGGCCCGAGGCAAGCTGGCCGGCATGAACGGGCTGCTGGCGACGGGCACGGCACTTGCAGCCGCTTCAATGGAAGGCAGGCTGGATGCGACGACGCGGCCACCGCGCACAGTCAGTGCAGCGCTCTCGCGGTGATCGCCGCCGCGGCTTGTATAGAAGCGGTACTCGCGCGTGACGTGCACGCTGCCACGCTGCCAGCGCGCATGCAGGCGATGCAGGGCGACGGTGTCGTCGAGCAGCTGCAGGCCGTGGCGTTCGCACAGCTCGCGTGCGTGCCGGGTAGCGCGCTCGCGCAAACGCAGCACGTGCTGCCAGGCCCAGGCTGCGGCAAGGCAAAGCAGGAGTGTCAGCCAAGCTTCCAGCACCGGATGTGTCTCGCACCGCGGCCATCACCGCGTTGTGGCAATGATGGGGGCAAAGCGGAAGAAACAACAGCCTTCGACGCGGGGCTTTATTGCTCGCGTTCGACGCGCACGCTCTGGTTGCAACCCTGCACGTACATCAGCCAGCTGCCGAGGGCCATCGGTTTGATGGTGACTTCCGGGTTGTTGACGCCGGGGCAGGAGTAGGCGCCGGATTCGGCCTGCTTCCAGACCTGGCCGTTGTCGAGGGTGAACACGGAGTTCCCACCCCAGCCATTGAAGTGGCCGAGCATGTGTGCGGTGAATTTTCCGCGGGGCTGGTTGTCCGGATAGAACACCGGCTTGCCGCTGGCGTCGACGGCCTTCACCTGAACCCGCTCGTGGGTACGCAGCCAGCCGTCGAGGTATTGCAGTTCCTGCGGCGTCAGCTTGTCGAGGCCGGCTGCCTTGAAGTCGGCTGCCGACATGCGTTCCTCGAGCGAGGAAAATTGCTGTGCCATGACGGGCAGGGCGGCTAGGAGTACGGCCAGGGCGGCCGGCAACATCAGTCGTGTGCGCATGGTGGGTGATGATAGCAGTGCCCCGTGCAGATGGCACAGGGGAAAGGGAACCCAACTTATTACACTGGTTGCCTTTCACCAGCCTTTCCGGATTGCATTTTGCCCGAATGAGATAGCCATCCAGATGCCACGTTCAGATTCAAACGCGATGAACCTTGATCAGAGCGTGCCGTTGCTGGACGGCCTGCCCGTGGCCGAACGGGCGCTCTGGAACGACACGGATGCACTGTTGCGGGGACTTGGATGCGATGACGATACGCGGGTGGCGGCGGCGTGGTACGCGGTGGCTTGCGTGCAGCCCGTGGCCTGGGAACAGGCGGCTGCAGGCGTGTCCGAGTCGCTGCGCCGCCTCGTCAGCGGACAGCAACAGGCGGAGCAGGTGTGGGCGCTGCACGCCGCGCACGGCTCCGGCAGTGGCGCCGAAGGCCTGCGGCGCTTGTTGCTGGCGATCATCCGCGATCTGCGTGTGGTGTACCTGTTGCTGGCCCGGCAACTCGCGCGGATGCGTGCGGCGGCGGATTTGCCCGAGCCGGAGCGCAATGCGCTGGCGCGCCTCACGCGCGACATCCACGCGCCGCTGGCCAACCGGCTCGGCATCGGCCAATGGAAATGGGAACTCGAAGACCTCGCCTTCCGCTACCTGCAGCCCGAGGTTTACCGCCGGATCGCCGAGTTGCTGGACGAACGCCGCGCGGATCGCGACGCCTGGATCGCGCGCTGCAGCAAGGCGTTACGCGATGCGCTGGCGGCGCAGCGCATCGCGGCCAGCGTCAACGGCCGCGCGAAACACATCTATTCGATCTGGCGCAAGATGCAGCGCAAGCAAGTCGGTTTCGGCGACCTTTACGACATCCGTGCACTGCGCGTGATCACAGCCAGCGTGGCCGACTGTTATGCCGCGCTTGGCGTGGTGCATGCACTGTGGCCGATCATCCCGCGTGAGTTCGACGATTACATCGCACGGCCCAAGGGCAACCAATACCGCTCGCTGCACACCGCGGTGGTTGGGCCGGATGGCAAGGTGCTGGAAGTGCAGATCCGCACCGAAGCAATGCACCGCGGTGCGGAACTCGGCGTGGCTGCGCACTGGCGCTACAAGGAAGGCAGTTCCGGCGACGCCGCCTACCAGGCACGCATCGAATGGATGCGCAAACTGCTGGAAACGCGCGCCGAGGGCGAGGACGATACCGCGCTGGCGGCCGAACTGCGCGCCGAGTTGGCGGAAGACCGGGTCTATCTTCTGACCCCGAAAGGCGCGGTGATCGACTTGCCGGCGGGTGCGACCGTGCTGGATTTTGCCTACCACGTGCATACGCTGGTCGGTCACCGCTGCCGTGGCGCCAAGGTCAATGGGCGCATCGTGCCGCTGACCTGCCAGCCGGTGAGCGGCGATCGTGTGGAAATCCTGACCGCACGCGAACCCGCGCCGAGTCGCGATTGGCTGTCGCCGCAGGCCGGCTATCTCGCGACCGCCAGCGCACGCGGCAAGTTGCGTGCGTGGTTCCGGCACGAAGACGCCAGCGCGCGCCTGGCGGCTGGCCGGCAATTGCTCGAACGTGCAGGGCGCCGGCTGGCGGCCAGCCCCGACGTGCTTGAACGCTTGCCCGGCAAGCTCGGGCGCAAGCATCGAGATGATTTGCTGGCAGCACTGGCGATGGGCGAGATCGGCGTCGCGCAACTTTCGCAAGCCATGCTGGAGTTGCAGGCGCCAGCATCGGAGACGTCAGCACCACGCACGCGTGCGCCGCGCAACCCCGTGCAGGTGCCGGAACGTCCGGGCACGTTGACGGTCGACGGCGTCGGCAACCTGCTGACCACCCTGGCGCGCTGCTGCCGGCCATTGCCCGGTGACGCCGTCACCGGTTTCGTGACGCGCGGACGCGGAGTCACCGTGCATCGTTCCGATTGCCCGGCATTGCTGCGTCTGCGTGAGCGCAGCGCCGAGCGACTGGTGGAAGTGCGCTGGCAGAGCGCGCCGGACCGCGCTTACGAAGTTGCCATCAGCGTGACTGGCTACGACCGTCGCGACCTGCAACGCGACGTCACCGACATGATCGCCGACAGCGGCGCGCGGATTGTCGCCTCGGATAGCCGCAGCCAGCGCGACCTCGGCGAAATGTCCATGCGCTTCACCCTGCGCTTGCACGACTATGGCGAGCTGTCGACGTTGCTGGTGAAGCTGGGTGCCTTGCCGAACGTCACCGATGTGCGGCGGCTGGCCGCCGGCTGAATGCGCGATTGCGGGCGCGGGCGGTGTTGCAGGCCGCTGCTAGAATCAGGCGTAATCGACAGCAGGGTGTTGAAATACACCCTGCTTGAGCGGGGCATGGATGACCCGCCGCGGATCAAGCGCCGAAGGCGCCTGATCCGGGAAGCCGAGCCCGGACATGCGCCGGACTCGGCGTGTTGAAAAAGTGCAGAGCCTGCCCCGGACTTGATCCGGGGACAGCACTTTTTCAACAACACGCAAGGGCCGGCGCTGGTTTGAACCACGCATGCCGTGCCGCGCTCTTACCCACGACGCAGGATGCGCCGGGCTTGGACCCGGCGATGGATTCAGCATGAACGGCCGTCACGATTCCAGCAATTCCCGGGATACTTCACGCCGCACTGAACCGGTGCTGGGCAGCCTTGACCAGATCGACACCGGCGGCGATGCACGCACGCCACGCGGTGGCCGCGCCACGTCGACGGTGGACACACGCGTGCCATTTTCGGCTGGCGATGCACGCCATCGGCATGCCAGGAATTCGAAGTCGCACCGCGGATTGTGGATCACGGCCGCCATTGTCGTGGTCGTGGCCGGCGCCGGTGCGCTGGCCTGGACGAACCAGTCCACCTTGCGTTCGTGGTTGCCGCAAACCCAATTGAACACTTTGCTGACGCGCGCCGACCAAGCGCTGGCCAGCGGTGATCTGACCGGTGGCCCGACCAGCGCACGCGACCTGTATGTTGCCGCGCGGGCGCTCGATCCGGACAACGAACGGGCGCTCAGCGGCCTGCAGAACGTTGGCAACGCCGAACTCGCGAAAGCCAAGGCGGCCTTGCACAAACGCGATTACGCCACCGCCCGCTTCGCGCTGGATGAAGCGCGCAGCTTGCTCGGTGGCGGCGCTGGTGTTGATGCGGTCGATCAGGCACTGGCACAAGCGGTGCTGCACAACGCCAACACCGACGTCCTGATCAGTCAGGCGCGCGCGGCCCTGGCCAATGGCCGCATCGACGGGCCGATCGGCGCAGCCGCACTGTTCAACACCGTGCTCGCCGGTGATCCGCAGAATGCGGTGGCGCGGCACGGCCTGAACGAGGTCGGCAACCTGCTCGCATCGCGCATCCAGACGCAGCTCGGCCAGCATGATCGCGCGGGTGCGAAGCGAAGCCTGTCCGACCTCTCCAGCCTGATGCCCCGCTATGCGCAATTGCCGGATTTGCGTGCCGCAGTGGCGCAGGCTGATCGTGAGGCCGCCGCGCAGCGTGACCAGGCGCTGGCGCAGGGCGAGGCCGATTTGCGCGCGGGCCGCGTCACCGGTGGCGACGACAATGCGCTGGCGCAGTTCAAGGCGGCACTGGCGGCCGATCCCGGCAATGCCCGGGCGCAGGCGGGGCTTGGTCAGGTCGCGGCGGCGCTGATCCTGCAGGCCAATGCCGCGCTCGATTCGGGGCAACGGCAGCAGGCGAAGGCGCTGCTAGATCAGGCGGCCACGCTGGCGCCGCAATCGGCGGATCTCGCGGCGGCGCGATCGCGGCTTGCCGCGGGGTCTTCCAGCAGCATGCCGTCGTCGCACGGCAGCGTGCCGATCAGTCCGGCGCAGTCCGCCAAGGTCGCGGGTCTGATCGCGCGGGCGCAAGCCGCCGCGCGCAAGGGCGAGATCATGCTGCCGCCGGGCGCGAGCGCGTATGACCTTTACCGCACGGCACTCGGTATCGATGGCGACAACGCGAAGGCGCAAGCCGGTTTGCGTGAGTTGCCGGGCGTCACCCGTCAGCACTTCAAGCACGCGTTGCAGGACGGCAACCTCGAGCGCGCCCACGACATGCTGGCCACCCTCGATCAACTCGATCCGGGTGATCCGGGGTCGCTGACGCTGCGCCACCAACTGGGCAGCGCCTGGCTCGACCGTGCCGACCATGACGCGCTGCTTGGGCGCACCGCCGCGGCGCGTGCGGCGTTGGAAGATGCGCGCAGGCTGGTGCCGCAGGACCCGCGCATCAGCGAGGTCAGTGCGCGCATTCGCCGCCTCGACTGACCCGGATGCCGATGACTGGCTGCGTCCGCGACTGCCAAGCCACGTGAATCCCGTGATCCATGACTGGCGCGAAGGAACGGTGCTGGTACTTGGTGCCAGCAGCCAGATCGGGTTTTTCCTGCTGCCGGAGTTGGTGCGCGCAGGCGCCGGCGTGACAGCCTTGTCGCGACGCCCGCAAGCGGCCGCGAGCGGCGTCAATTGGCTGCAAGGCGCCTTGCCGGCTCCGCCTCCGGTTGCCGATCTTGCCGAATCGATCTGTTGTTTCGCTCCGCTCGATGCCTTGGTCGCGTGGCTCGAAGCCGGAGCTGCGCCGCGTCTCGCGCGGGTGGTGGTCACCAGTTCGATGAGTGCGGAAAGCAAGGTTGAATCGCCGGTCGCTGCCGAGCGCGCGCTCGCGCAGCGGTTGCGGGATGGCGAAACGGCGTTGGCGCGCGTGTGCATCCGGCGCAGTATCGACTGGACGGTATTGCGGCCGACCTTGATCTACGGAGCCGCGCGCGATCGCAGCCTCACGCCACTGGCGCGGCGCGCGGCGCGCTGGCGCGTATTCGGGCTGCCGGCAGGGTCCGGGTTGCGCCAGCCAGTGCACGCGCAAGACGTCGCGACCGCGGTGCTGCGCGCGCTGGATGGGGCTGCGGCGGGGTGCGTGATCCAGATTGGCGGTGGCGAACGGCTGCCCGCAAGCGCGATGTTCGCGCGCGTGCGTGCGAGCCTGCCGCTGCGTACCTGGCCGTTGAGCGTTCCGGTGTCAGTGGTGCGAGTGGCCGCGCGCTGTGTGCCACGTTTGCGTGGGCCGCTGACGCGGCTGCGGCAGGATTTGCTTGCCGACAACGCTGATCTTGAGCGCTTGCTCGACGTCCACCCGCGTGGTTTCCATCCTGATCGAACGTGCTGGGGGCTGTGATGGCGCCGTCGGCGCGGCGACAATCACCGGGCATGCGCAGCGATGCCCCCAACATGATTCACCGAGCGCGCGGCGGACGGTCGTGACTGACGTCGCGCCGCCCGGCATGAGTTACGCAACGGATGTCTGTGCGGTCGTGGTTACGTACCGGCCCAGTCTTGGCGTGCTCGCGGAAGCCTTGGCCGCGCTCACTTTGCAAGTAGGCAGCGTGGTGGTGGTCGACAACGGGACGACTGATCCGGCCTTCCGCGATTTCTGCGCCGATCGGAACGGCCTGCAGGTGCTCGCGCTGCCCGGCAACCTCGGTCTGGCACATGGCCTGAATGCCGGCATCGAGCATGCGCGAAGCTTGCCCGGCGTGCGGCATGTGCTGCTGATGGATCAGGACAGCATTCCGGAATCGGGCATGGTGGCGGCGCTGCGCAGCGCGCTGGACCGTCTCGCCGGGCGCGGCGGCGCCGGCGCTGTGGGCCCGTGTTTTCGCGATCCACGCGAGCCTGCCGACGCACCGTTCGTGCGGATCGGTTTTCCGTTCAACCGCAAGCTGCACTGCGATGGTGCCTGCGCGGAAATCCGCTGCGACTTCCTGATCAGTTCCGGCTGCCTGATTCCATTGGAGGTACTGGACCGGGCCGGCGGCATGGACGCCGCGCTGTTCATCGACAACGTCGACCTCGATTGGTGCTTTCGCGCCTCGGCGGCGGGCTTTGCGCTGTACGGAATCTGCGCCGCGCGCATGCGCCACCACATTGGCAACCGCCGCCGCAAGGTTCCGGGCTTCGCGCGCGGCATCGTGGTGCATCCGCCGCGCCGCCTGTTCTACATGATGCGTAACCGCGTGTTGCTGTATCGCCGCCGTTACACGCCGGCGCGGTGGATCGCGCAAGACATCCCGCGCCTGCTGGTCAAGCTGTTGCTGTTTTCCCTGTGGGTGCCGCCGCGCGGCGCGAACTTGCGCAACATGCTGGCCGGCCTGCGTGATGGCATCGCTGGGCGCGCCGCACCGCCGTCAAGTTAGGCCGGCGGTTTCGCGTTCCAGGTCTTCGAAGTGCTTCCAGCGATTGACGATCGCGCAGAACATCGCGGCCGTGCGTTCGGCGTCATATACAGCTGAGTGCGCTGCGTCCGCGTTCCATTCGAATCCGGCCGCCTGCACCGCGCGCGACAGCACCGTCTGGCCATAGGCGAGGCCACCCAGGGTGGCCGTGTCGAAGCATGAAAATGGATGGAAGGGATTGCGCTTGTGACCCGTGCGTTGCACTGCGGCGTTGAGGAAACCAAGATCGAAGGCGGCGTTGTGGCCAACCAGGATTGCGCGCTGGCAGCCGTTGGCCTTGATCGCTTCACGCACGGGCTTGAAGATCAGATCCAGGGCCGTGCGCTCAGGCACCGCGCCGCGCAGTGGTTGGTCGGGATCGATGCCGTTCACTTCCAGAGATTTCGGGTCGATGTGCGAACCGGGAAACGCTTCGACGTGGGTGGATACGACCGGCTCCGGCGTGAGCACACCGTTGCCGTCCATGCTGACGATCACGGCGGCGATTTCCAGCAGCGCATCACCGCGGGCGTCGAAGCCACCGGTTTCGACATCCACCACGACTGGCAGGAAGCCGCGGAAACGCGTGGCCATGCGGCTCGCGTAGTCGTCTATCTGCTTATGCATCCGCGCAGGATAACAGTGGCCGCGCTGTCCTCGTGAATGCGCATCAAATGGTCTTGTGCTTGTACATGCAGAGGTCGCGGATCGGGCACTCCGGACACTTCGGCTTGCGCGCGATGCACACGTAGCGGCCATGCAGGATCAACCAGTGGTGCGCGCCGAGCCTGAATTCGCCCGGCACTACCTTGAGCAGCTTGTCTTCGACGGCGCGCACGGTCTTGCCGGGTGCGAGGCCGGTGCGGTTGCAGACGCGGAAGATATGGGTATCGATCGCGATGGTGGGCTCGCCGAACACGGTGTTCAACACCACGTTGGCGGTCTTGCGGCCGACGCCCGGTAGCGCCTCCAGCTCGTCGCGCTTGCGCGGGACGTCGCCGTTGTGGCGATCGATCAGCAGTGCGCACATGGCGATGATGTGCTTGGCCTTGCTGTTGAACAGACCGATCGAGGAAATGTAACGCTTGAGGCCTTCTTCGCCGAGGGCAAGGATCGTCGCCGGCGTGTTGGCGACAGGGAACAGGCGTTTCGTGGCTTTGTTGACGCCAGTGTCGGTCGCTTGTGCCGACAGGATCACCGCGACCAGCAGCTCGAACGGCGTGGTGAATCGCAGTTCCGTGGTCGGCGACGGATTCAGTTCGCGCAGGCGGCGGAACAGTTCAAGGATGGCGGTTCGCTTCATGCGTAGCGGCTGTTGTGGGAAGTCAGGCCAGGGAAGGCCGTTCTGGAGTTCAAGAATTTTTGCCGTCTGGGGTTGGTGGAGAGTTGGTGGTGCGGCGATCAGGGACGAGCGCACGAATTTTCGCGCGGCCGCGGGCGATCGCAGCGAGGACGTCGTTGTGGCTGATCGTCTGAGTGGCTTGCGCGGCAACGCCGAGCTTGCTGCGGCTGCGGGTTGCGCGTGTTTCGCGCTCGCGAGCGAGGCGCGCGGTGCGGGCGAGAAAGTGCTCGCGCGCGGCGTCGGGGTGTGCGTGCCGGGGCGTTGCGGGCACCGGCAGCATCGCGATGCAATCGACCGGGCAGGGCGGCAAGCACAGTTCGCAACCGGTGCAGAGGTCGGCGATCACCGTATGCATCAGCTTGGCCGCGCCGACGATGGCGTCGACCGGGCAAGCCTGGATGCATTTGGTGCAGCCGATGCAGACCGCTTCGTCGATCAGCGCCACGCGTGGTGGTGTTGCTTCGCCGCATTCGGGGTCGAGCGGCAGCACCTCAGCGCCGGTGAGTTCTGCCAGCGCGAGCACGCCGTCCATGCCGCCGGGCGGGCAGCGGTTGATTGCCGCCGCGCCGCGCGCGATGGCTTCGGCGTATGGGCGGCACGCCGGGTAGCCGCAGCGCGTGCATTGGGTTTGCGGCAGCAGCGCGTCGATGCGATCGACCAGATTTTCGGCAGTGGCCGCACTCATCCTGCCATTGTAGTCGGCGGTAGCTGCACGCTGCGCGTGCGCGGCGTTATGCTCGCGAGGCTGCAGCGTCGCAGCGCACCGGAATCGCCGATGACCGCCTTCGCCGAACTGCGCGCGCTCGAGCACACCCAGCGGCACACCGTTGCCGCCACCTTCCTCGGCTGGACCCTGGATGCGTTCGATTACTTCCTGCTGGTGATGGTGATGCCGGCGGTGGCGAAGAGCTTCGCCGTGCCGGTCAAGGATGTTGCCTTCGCGCTGTTGCTGACGCTGGCCTTCCGGCCGCTGGGTGCCTTGATTTTCGGACGCCTGGCGGATCGCTACGGCCGGCGCCGGATCCTGATGATTGATGTGACTCTGTATTCGGTGTTGGGCCTCGCCTGTGCCTTTGCGCCCTCGCTCGCGGTGTTGCTGGTGCTGCGCGCCTTGTTCGGCATCGCCATGGGCGGCGAGTGGGGCACGGGCGCATCCTTGGCGATGGAGTCGGTTCCGGCGAAATCACGTGGCGTCGTGTCGGGCATCCTGCAATCCGGGTACCCGTGCGGATACTTGTTGTGTGCAATCGCCTACGGCCTGCTGTTCAATTCCATCGGCTGGCGCGGCATGTTCGTGCTCGGCGTGCTGCCCGCGCTGCTGGTGTTGTACCTGCGCCGCAGCGTGCCGGAATCGGCGGTGTTCCTGCAGCGTGAACGCGCAGGCGTGCGGCGCGGCTGGTTTGAAGCCATGCGCGGTCACTGGAAGCTGCTCGCCTACATGATCGTGACGATGGCGGTGTTCAATGCCTTCAGCCATGGTTCGCAAGACGTCTATCCCACCTTCCTGCAAGTGCAGCGGCACTTCGATACGCACATGAAGAGCCTGCTGACCGTGATCCTGAATCTCGGTGCGCTGCTGGGCGGACTCACCTTCGGGGCGTGGTCCGAACGCATCGGCCGGCGGCGCGCGATGGCGATTGCCTGCGTGCTCGCGCTGCCGGCGATTCCTTTGTGGAGTTTCGGCGGCTCGACCCTGCTGCTTGCGATCGGCGCGTTCTGGATCCAGATCGCCGTGCAGGGCGCGTGGGGCGTGGTACCCGGGTATCTCAACGAATTGTCGCCCGATGACGTGCGCGGCACCCTGCCGGGCTTCGCCTACCAACTCGGCAACCTGCTGGTGGCGTGGGCGGCGTACGCGATGACGGCGATGGCCGAAGCCCGCGGTGGCGACTACGCCAGCGTGCAGGCGGCGTGGATAGCGGTGGTCGCGGTGTTGCTGGCGCTGCTCACCTGGTTCGGGCCGGAATCGCGTGGGGCGCGTTTCGGTGTGACGGACGCGCCCGGCGCCGCTAACATGCGCGATTCGCAAGTCTCGACGTGACCCCAGCCATGCGTTCCGAAAACAATTCCGTGGTGAGTTTCCATTACAGCGTGCGCGATGCGGTCGATGCCGCGGCCGAGCCGTTCGACGATTCTCGCAGGCGCGGCAAGCCGATGCTGGCGCTGCTTGGCCACGGGCAACTGGTGCCGGGCGTGGAGAAGGCACTTGTGGGCCGCGAGGCGGGCGAGAACTTCGAAATCGAGATCGCGCCGGAAGATGCCTACGGCGTTTATCAGGAAGGCCTGTTGCAACGCGTGCCAAAAAAATATTTCCGCGATGCGCAACACCTGAAACCCGGCATGAGCACGGTGTTGCAGACCCGCGAGGGCGGCCAGCGCATGGTGACGGTGCACAAGGTCGGGATGACTTCGGTCGACGTCGACCACAACCACCCACTGGCGGGCAAGACCTTGCACTTCGCGATCGAGATCATCGATGTGCGCGCCGCCGCGCCCGAGGAGCTCCAGCACGGGCATGCGCATCCCGGCGATGGGCACAGCCACGGATAAGTCGTGGCGGCTGCTGTGGTTCGGAGCGGCTGTTGTGAAAAGTCAGGCCACGGAGCTCTTGGCCATGGATGGCGGCTCTATGGCCGAGGTGGTCTCGATGGGTTCGAGGCGATTCTGCTGAGCGCCCGCAACAACGGGGTGGCGATCAAGGTCGATCGCACAGGCTATGGCTCAGAGGAAGATCTTTTTCTTCTGCTTGCGGCGTTTGCGCCACGCGTCCAGCGACAGGCCGCCTGGTCCTTGCGCTGCCAGCGCAAGAAAGCCGCCGGCAATCGCGATGTTCTTCATGAAGTTGATCCACTGCGCGTGGTCGGCGAAATTGTTGTGGAAGATCACCGCGGCCAGCACGGTGAACACCAGCAAGGCCGCCGCGGCCCAGCGGGTCATGAACCCGAACAGCACGGCCAGGCCGCCGCCGAGTTCGACCACAATCACCAGCGGCAACAGGCTGGGCGCGATGCCATGCGCGGCCAGCGTCGTTTCGGTGGCGTGGTAGGCCGTGAGCTTGCCGATCGCGGAGAGGATGAAGATCAGCGAGAGTGCAAGGCGGGCCAGCAGCAAGGTGAAATTCTGCATCGTTGCTTCCGTAGTGGCGCCGGCGGCGGGTTTGCGGCGCATGCCGCCGGGTAGTGTCAGTTCGACGTCAGCGCCGCACGTACGGAAGGCGTCAGCACGCGTCTGGCGAACAAATAATGATCGCGCCAGTAGTCGCCGTCCAGCCGGTCCAGCCGCACCGTGCCGCCGGTATCCGGGGCATTCACGAAGCGGCCGTTGCCGACGTAGATGGCGACATGGTTGACGCGATGGCGATGACCAAAGAACAGCAGGTCGCCGGGCTGCAGGTCGTTGCGTGGAATCTTCGGTGCGTCGAGCGCGGCCATCGCACGTGAGGTCCGCGGCAGGCTGATGCCTGCCTCGGTGCGAAACACGTAGGCGACCAGACCGCTGCAATCGAACCCGGATGCGGGCGTGTTGCCGCCCCAGTGGTACGGGGTGCCAACCAGACTGATGGCGCGGAACAGCACGTTGTTGGCGACGCTGGACGGTGGCGCGGGCGGCACGCTGGAACAGGCCGCAAGGGCCAGCAGGGTGAGCAGTGCCAAGAGGCGCAAGCAGCGCCAAGCCGCCTTCACGACACGGCTCTCCGGCCGGGTCGCGAGGCGATTCCGGCGGCTGCCGGTTTGGCTTTGGGGGATAGCGGCATCGAATCAACGCGGTCGGCGGTGGCCCGGCGGACTCGAAGGTAACCGATGCCACTGGTTGCGTCCAGCGCGCGGGCGTCTGGCAAAACGCGCGCCGCGCGGATGCGCGGCGTGGTCATACGGATCGGTTCAGGCGACGTGGTGCAGGCGATTGCTCGGTTCAGCGCGCGCGGACAGCGCACGTTCGAACTCGATGGTGCGCTGGCGGGCGGCTTCCACCGCGGCCGGCGGCACCGAACGCTCCTCAAGGCAGCGCGCCAGCACCGCGCGATGGTAGTCGTTGAAATCCGGATCGCGGTTGGCTTCGTCCAGCGCTGCCATCAAGGTCGCCATCCAGCCGGCGCCGGGGGCGCGCAGCATCAGGAGGATCTCGGGTACGCTGCAGAAAGCGGTGTCGTTGGTGGCGCTCATGGGGGACTCCCTCTGTTTTCAGGGAGTATTCAAGCAGGAATGATGCCAACACCCACGGGACGCCGCAAAGCCGTCCGGCTGGACCGGCGCGGGCCGGGAATTTGGCCTGGATTTGGCGTCCCGCCACCGGTTGCTGCACCAGCGTACGGCGCCGCTGGGCGCAAAGTGACGTGTTCCGGCAGGTGCCGCGCTTTACACCGGGTTTACACTTGCCCGGATGGATGCCAAGCACAGTGATGTCCTGATCCTCGGCGGTGGCGTGATCGGTCTTGCCTGCGCCCTGATGCTGCGGCGACGCGGCGTCAGCGTGCGGGTGCTCGAACGCGGCGAGGCCGGTTGCGGCGCCTCGCACGGCAACTGCGGCACCTTGACGCCCAGCCACGCGATTCCCCTGTCGGTGCCGGGGCTGCCGTGGAAGGCCCTGCACTGGATGTTGCGCCGCGACGCGCCGCTGTATGTCAGTCCGAAGCCAGACTGGGACCGCTGGCGCTGGCTGCTCGGCTTCACGCGCCAATGCCGGCTGGACGCCGCCCGGCGTGCCGCGGTGGCGCGCGCTGCCATCCTGCAGCGCTCGTGGACGCTGTTGCCGCGGATGCTTGCCGGCGAGGGCATCGAATGCGAGTACAGCCCGTCCGGCAATCTGTATGTGTACCGCGACCCGCGCGCGTTGGCGCATGATCGCGCCGATATCGCGTGGCTGCACGAACTCGGCATCGCCGCAGAAGAACTGACCGGCGCTGCGGTTGAGCAGATGGAACCGGCGCTGCTGCCCGGCGTGGCCGGTGGCGTCCTGCATGCCGACGACGCGCAATTGCGGCCGGACCGGCTGGTTGACGGTTTGGCGCGGCGAGTGCGTGAGCTTGGCGGCGTGATCGAAACCGGGACCGCGATCGAAGGGTTTGCCTGCAGCGAGCGTCACTTGATTGGGGTCAACACGTCGCGCGGCGAGTTCTGCGGGGAACAGATCGTCATGGCGCTCGGCGCGTGGACGCCACGGATTGCCCGGCAGCTGGATCTGGCCGTGCCGATCCAACCCGGCAAGGGCTATTCGATCACCATGTCGCGCCCTGATCCGTGCCCGAGTCGTGCACTGGTGCTGCGCGAGCCCAGCGTCTGCGTGACGGCGTGGGGTTCGGGTTACCGGCTGGGCAGCACCATGGAATTTTCCGGCTTCGACGAACGCCTCAACCGTACGCGGCTCGACGCATTGCGGCGCGGCGCGCGCGCTTACCTGCGTGCACCGCTCGGTGGCGAGCTGCGCGAAGAATGGTGGGGCTGGCGGCCGATGTGCGTCGATGAATTGCCCTTGATCGGCCCGGTGCGGCGCTGGAACAACCTGCTGCTCGCGACCGGCCACGGCATGCTGGGCGTGAGCATGAGCGCGGCCACCGCCGAACTGGTGACAGCGTTGGTGCTGGGTGGTGCGCCAACCCTCGATCCGCGGCCCTACGCGCCACAGCGCTTCGCACACCTGTGAGTTCGTGACAGCGGCAGTCGATTGCGGTCGCCAGCAAGTCACGCGACGGCGCCTCTGATGGAATGACGCGACCGGCCCGGAATTGGAAACAGCGCATTTGACTGACCGCGAAGGCGCCCGGCGGTTGCGGATTGCTCCGTCACGGCCTGCTCCTTGATCCGCATTGATCCGGGCTGATCCGCCTCGAATGCTTTTGTCGCGGCGGCGAACCGGGTGCCAAATCACCCACGTGCAACGCACAAGATATCCACAGACTTTTCGTATCGTGCGGTGAGACATGCCCGCGTATGATCGTTTGCATGTCGAATCCGAAATCCGTCGTGCGCGCATGAGCGCTGTTCTCCCGGAACGCAATCCGCCGCCGCGCGTCGATGTGTTGCGCGTGCCGCCGCATTCCATCGAAGCCGAACAGTCGGTGCTGGGCGGGCTGATGCTCTCGGGCGAGGCCTGGGACCAGGTGGCCGACCGCATCACCGAAGAAGACTTCTATCGCCGCGAGCACCGCCTGATATTTCGCGCGATCGGTGACCTTGCCAGTGCCAGCAAGCCCTGCGATGCGGTGACCCTGGGCGAGTGGTTCGAGCGCCATGGCGAAGCCGGTGCCGTCGGGGGCGCCGCGTACCTTGCCGAGCTTGCCAACAACACCCCTAGTGCCGCCAACATCAAGGCCTATGCCGACATCGTCCGCGACAAGGCGGTATTGCGGCAACTGATCGAGGCTGGCACCCAGATTGCCGGCGACGGCTTCAATCCTGAGGGGCGCAATACTCCGGAAATTCTGGAAACCGCCGAGCAGCGCGTGTTCAAGATCGCCGAGGCGGGCGCGCGCGGACGCAAGCAGGTGGTGCCGGTACGCGATTCGGTCAAGGAAGCGATCCGGTTGCTGTACGAGCGCTACGCCAATCGCGGCCAGTTGAATGGTCTCACCACCGGCTTCAAGGACCTCGACGAGCTGACCTCGGGCCTGCAGCGGGAGGATCTGGTGATCGTCGCCGGCCGGCCGTCGATGGGCAAGACGGCGTTCGCGCTCAACATCGCCGAAGCGGTGGCGATGCGCGCCAAGCAGCCGGTGCTGGTGTTTTCGATGGAGATGTCGGCCTCGCAGCTGGCCTTCCGCCTGATCTCCTCGATGGGCCGGATCAACCAGAAGGAACTGCGCTCGGGCGACCTCGCCGAAGAGGAGTGGCCGCGGGTCAGTCAGGCGGCGTCGCTGTTGTCCGAATCGAAAATCTTCATCGACGACACGCCCGCGCTGTCGCCCGGCGAATTGCGCTCGCGCGCGCGCCGCATGATGCGCGAGCATGGCCTTGGGCTGGTGGTGATCGACTATTTGCAGCTGATGCAAGTGCCGGGCAACAAGGAGAACCGCGCGACCGAGATCTCCGAGATTTCGCGCAACCTCAAGGCCATGGCCAAGGAACTGGACGTGCCGGTGATTGCGTTGTCACAGTTGAATCGTGCGCTCGAACAGCGCAATGACAAGCGCCCGGTGATGAGTGACTTGCGCGAATCGGGCGCGATCGAGCAGGATGCCGACTTGATCCTGTTCATCTATCGCGACGAGGTTTACAACAAGGAATCGAATCACAAGGGCATTGCCGAAATCATCATCGGCAAGCAGCGCAACGGCCCCATCGACACCATCAAGCTGACCTTCCTCGGGCAATACACCAAGTTCGAAAATTACGCGCCCGAGGCGTACGTGGGGAGCATGGAGTGAGCGGCGGCAGGCGCTCCAAGCGCCACGTTTGGCACCCAACTATTCGTGCGGCGGCCCACTCCCTTCCGCAGGAAGGGGGTCGATGCCAACCGCCGGAGGCAGGTGGCAGCGGGGGGATGCGCTTGCGGAGCGGTGCAAAAATCATCCCCACAAATCCCCCTTCGGAACGAAGGGGGTCGGCGCGCCAGAGCCGGGGGGATGTTCCAGCGTGCTGGCGTGAAGCAATCCAAAGCCATCCCCCTCGGTCCCCCTTCGCAAGCGAAGGGGGAGGAAAAGCGTGGAGGCGGATTCCCGAGTCCCGGATCCCCGGTCCCCGGTTCCGGCTTCAATGAGCCGCTCCGCCACCGCCACCATCCATCTTGACGCGCTGCGCGGCAACCTCGCGCGCGTGCGTGAGTTGGGCCAGGCTGCGAAGGTGATGGCGGTGGTGAAGGCCGATGCCTACGGCCACGGACTCGAACGTTGCGCGCGTGCGCTCGCTGCTGCAGATGCGTTCGGCGTGGCGTCCATCGCCGACGGTTTGCGCTTGCGCGCGGCGGGTCAGCGCCAGCGGATCGTTGTGCTTTCCGGCCCCGATGCGGCCAGCGATCTCGCCGAAATGCGCCGGCTCAAGCTCGAAGCCGTGATCCACCACGAATCGCAATTGGCGATGCTGGAAGCCGAGCATGGCGGCGAGCCGCTGAAAGTCTGGCTGAACCTCGACACCGGCATGCATCGTCTGGGCTTTGCGCCGGAACGTGCTGGCGAATTGCACGCGCGCCTTGCTGCGCTGGCGGCGGTGGATCCAGCCATCGTGCTGATGACGCACTTCGCGGCATCCGATGAATTCGACAATGATTTCACGGCGCGCCAGACGCAGCGTTTCAGCGCGGGAGCGCAAGGCTTGCCAGTCGAACACTCGCTCGCCAATTCGGCCGCCTTGCTGGGCTGGCCGCAGGCGCGCGGCAACTGGATCCGGGCCGGCGGCTTGCTCTACGGCATGTCCGTCGTCGAGGGCAAGACCGGCGCCGACTTCGGCTTCGCGCCCGCGATGACGCTGACCACGCGACTCGTGGCGATCAATCGCATCGCCCGCGGCGAGCGTGTCGGCTATGGCTCGACCTGGGAATGCCCGGAGGACATGCGCGTTGGCGTGGCCGCGATTGGCTACGGCGACGGCTATCCGCGCAGCGCGAAATCCGGCACGCCAGTGCGGGTCGGCGAGGCACCCGCCGCCGTGATCGGCCGCGTGTCGATGGACCTGCTGACACTCGACCTGCGCCGGGCACCCGCCGCGCAGGTCGGTGATGTCGTCACTCTGTGGGGGCCATCGTTACCGGTGGAAGTGATCGCCCACCACGCGGGCACGATTTCCTACGAACTCACCTGCGGCGTCACCCGGCGCGTGCTGTTCGCCGAGGATGGCGCCTGAAGTCGAAGCGGCATGTCGGCCTGCGCTATCCTCGGCAGACGCACGTTGATGAGGAGACATTGTGGCGTTGCATCCCGATTTTCCCTCTTCGCCCTATGCGGTGGTTCCGCCCGACCAGCGTTGGTTCCCCGCGGACGAAGTGCTGCGCGAATCTTCTTACGAAAAACTGCTGCCGCCGCTGGTCGCACGCATCCGCGAGGACGTCGCGGCGTGGCGCGACGCCGGCTACGAGGGCGCATCGCCGACGTCGCGCGTGCTGCTGAAACATTGGTTCGAAACCGAACACCTGATCGGGCAGGCCGACGGTACCGATTTAACGTTCCGCTATTACTTCGCCCAGCGCGAGGCAGTTGAAAGTGTGATCTGGTTGTATGACGTCAAGCAGGCGCGCGACAAGTTCGACTTGATGCGGTTTTCTGCGCAGGACGAAATCAAGCCCAGTCAGTTTGATGAAGACTGGACCCGCTATGTCATCAAGATGGCCACCGGTTCCGGCAAGACCAAGGTGCTGTCGCTGCTGATCGCCTGGTCGTATTTCCACAAGCTGTACGAGCCCGATTCCGCGCTGGCGCGCAATTTCCTGTTGATCGCACCCAACATCATCGTGCTGGATCGCTTGCGTGCAGATTTTGACGGCCTGAAGATCTTCTTCAACGATCCTGTGCTGCCGGACAACGGTGTTGCGGGCCGCAACTGGCGCGATGATTTCCAGATCGCCCTGCACATCCAGGACGACGTGCGCGTAGTGCGCCCGGTCGGCAACCTGTTCCTGACCAACATCCATCGCGTGTATCTGGGCGAACCGCACATTCCGTCATTGGACGACGACGACCTGCGCGACTACTTTTTCAGCCCCTTCGGCCCGAAACCCGTCGGCAAGACCACCGACAGCAAAGTGGACTTGGGCGAGGTCGTGCGCGAGATCGACGAGCTGGCCGTGTTCAACGACGAGGCCCACCACATCCATGATCCGCGCATGGCGTGGTTCAAGTCCATCCAGGACATCCATCATCGCATGCTGCAACGCGACGGAAGGTTGTCGTTGCAAATCGACGTCACCGCCACTCCGCGTCACGACAACGGCGCGATTTTCGTGCAGACCGTATCCGACTATCCCTTGGTCGAGGCGATCCACCAGAACGTCGTGAAGCATCCCGTGCTGCCGGACGCCGCCAGCCGCGCGAAGCTTGCAGAGCAACAGAGCGCCATCTTCTCGGAGCGCTACGCCGACTATCTGCAATTGGGCGTGGAGGAATGGCGCAAAAGCTACATCGAGAACGAAAGACTCGGCAAGAAGGCCGTGCTGTTCGTGATGGTGGACGACACCCGCAACTGCGAC
>DZCM01000036.1 GCA_022730295.1 Rhodanobacter sp.
GGATCCCACCACACCGACCAGCCCCTGGCCTCGATCGCTGCCACCAGCGGCGCGACGCGGGCCTTGTCGGCGCGTGCGTAGGAAACGAAAACGTCAGCCATGCGTGCCAGCTCCCGGTGATGGAGTCAGGTGCCGCGACCTTGCGTTTCCGAAGCATAGCGCAATGGCGGACCGGCTTGCTGGCAACCGCGGGCAATCTGTCCGCGGGCGAAGCAGCCGCTGGCATCCTGCAACGAAATTGTTCTATGCTGCGCCGTCATGGAGTCGCACACCGCCAGCGTCATCGCCCATCCGGCTTGCGCACGCGCCGACCTTCACGCCACCCGCGTGCTGTCGCTGGATGCCGCAGGCCGCATCCTCGACTGGATCAGCTGGCAGGATGCGGCTTGCCTGTACGTGCGCGACGCGGTCGCCTGGACGCTCGGAGACCCGTGCCTGACCCTGCACGGCGGCTACCGGCGGGACACGGGCGAACAAAGCATCCTTGCGCTGCATCCCATCGTCGCCAGCCGCGGCCAATGTCAGAGCGGCACGGTCGATCCTTCGCCCGCACTCAGCAACGCCGCGTTGTTCGCGCGCGACCGTTACCTGTGCCTGTATTGCGGAAGGCATTGCTCGCGCGGCGAACTCACGCGCGACCATGTGATGCCGCTGTCACGCGGCGGCCGCGATGTGTGGGAAAACGTGGTGTCGGCCTGCCTCGCCTGCAACCTGAAGAAGGGCAGCCGCACGCCGCAGCAAGCGGCCATGCCGCTGTTGGCCGTGCCGTACCGCCCAAGCTGGGTGGAACACCTGATCCTGTCCAACCGCAACATCCTTGCCGACCAGATGGAATTCTTGGTGCACCACCTGCCGCGGCAGCGGCGTCCCGCGGCTTGAACCGCCGGCGACAGCATCCCCGCCCTTGGCCGCGCTGATCGCGCCCGATATGCTGCTTAGCAGCAGCCGCGGTCCATGAGCGTCGATGAGCCAGCACGACCAGCCCTCAAACGAAACCGGCCACGCCGGCGTCGGTACCTCCGCCAGCACCGATGCGCTACCGACGGCACCCATGCTCGACGCCGCGCGCATGCCGCGCGAATCGACCTTGATCTCGCGCCGGGTGGTGGTCATCAGCGCACTGGCGATCCTGCTCGGTGCCGTCGCGGCCGGCATCGCCCAGGTCCTGCTGCTGCTGATCAACCTGTTCACGGACATTTTCTTCTACGGCCGCGTGTCGGACGTGATCGGGCCGCTCGCGCCCAGGCACACCGGCGTGCTGTCGCCCGCGCACAATCACCTCGGCCTGTGGGTGATCGTGATTCCCGCCATCGGCGGCCTGATCGCCGGGATCATGGCGCGCTGGGGTTCGCGCGCGATCCAGGGCCACGGCATTCCGGAAGCGATGGAGCGCGTGCTCGAACACGAATCCAACATTCCCGCGCGTGTCACCTGGCTGAAACCGCTGTCGTCCGCGTTCGCGATCGGCACCGGAGGCCCGTTCGGCGCCGAGGGACCGATCATCTCGACCGGCGGCGCGCTGGGTTCGTTGCTGGGCCAGTTTCTCGACATCACCGCGCAGGAACGCAAGGTGCTGCTGGCGGCGGGCGCCGCGGCCGGCATGGCGGCGGTGTTCGGCGCGCCGGTGGCCTCGGTGGTGATGGCGGTGGAATTGCTGCTGTTCGAACTGCGCCCGAGTTCGTTGATCCCGGTCGCGCTGGCCTGCGTCACCGCCACCGGCGTGCGCTACGCGACCTTCGGCCCCGGCGCGGTGTTCGCGATGCCGGCGATCGCCGAACCCGACGGCTGGGCGCTGGCGAGTTACATCCTGCTGGGGGCGCTGGTCGGCTACGCCAGCGTGGGGGTCACCAAGGCCGTGTACGGCGTCGAGGACCTGTTCGAGAAAATCCCGGTGCACTGGATGTGGTGGCCCGCCATCGGCGGAATCGTGGCCGGATTGGTCGGCTACTTCGCGCCCAATACGCTGGGCGTCGGCTACGACAACATCGACGGTCTGGTGTCGGGCAGCTTCGGCCTCAAGGCGTTGTTGTCGCTGTGTGTTCTGAAATTCGTCTCGTGGGTGATCGCGCTGGGCAGCGGCACCTCTGGCGGCACGCTGGCGCCGCTGTTCATGATCGGCGGCGCGCTGGGCGCCCTGATCGCGTTCGGCTTCGGCCATGCCTGGCCGGCGCTCGGCATCGACCTGCGCATCGCCGCGCTGGTCGGCATGGCGGCGATGTTCGCCGGATCCTCGCGCGCGCTGCTCACCTCGATCGTGTTCGCGTTCGAGACCACCCGCCAACCCGCCGGCCTGCTGCCGCTGCTGGGCGGCTGCACCGCCGCCTACCTGATCTCGGCGCTGATGATGCGCAACACCATCATGACCGAAAAGATCGCACGCCGCGGCATCAAGGTACCCAGCGAGTACTCGGCCGATTTCCTGGAGCAGGTGCAGGTGGGCAAGGTGTGCACCCGCGACGTGCGCGCGCTGAAAACGTCGGACGAACTGGGCGACGTGCGCAAGTGGATGAACTCCGGCCGCGAGCGCGCTCAGCACCAGGGTTATCCGGTGCTCGACGACGCCGGCCGCGTGCGCGGCGTGATCACGCGCCGCGATCTGCTGGACCCGGACAAGCCAGGCATCATCCGCATCGGCGATATGCTGAAACGCGGGCCGATCGTGGTTTTCGAAGACCACAATCTGCGTGACGCCACCGATCTCATGGTCGCCGAAAACGTCGGCCGCCTGATCGTGGTCGAACGCAACAACCCGGCCCGCATGGCCGGCATCCTCACCCGCAGCGACGTGATGGCGGCCAACAGCCGCCGCATCCGCGAGATGCGCGACAGCAAACGCCAGATCCGCATCCGCCCGACCCTCGCGCGCCGGTTCGGCAAACGCAAGCAAGCCCCGGGCGACGCGCAGGCGTCTTGAGCCTGCGCATGCGTGCCCGCCCGCGCTGCGCGACAATGCGCGGATGATCGACCGCAATCGCTATTCGCTGCTGGCCCGCATCGATTCGCCGGCCGGCCTGAAACGCGTTCCGGAAACGGAATTGCCGCAAGTCGCCGGCGAACTGCGCGCCTACCTGATCGAATCGGTGGCGAGCGTCGGCGGCCATTTCGGCGCCGGACTCGGCGTGGTCGAGTTGGCGATCGCCCTGCATTACCTCTACGACACGCCGCGCGACCGCATCGTGTGGGATGTCGGTCACCAGGGCTACCCGCACAAGATCCTCACCGGCCGCCGCGACGCGATCACCACGATCAAGAAGCAGGATGGCCTCGCGCCGTTTCCGTCACGCGCGGAAAGCGGATACGACACGTTCGGCGTCGGCCACGCTTCGACTTCCATTTCCGCGGCGCTGGGTATGGCGATCGCGCTGCAGCGCCGCGGCGACGCGCGCAAGGTCGTGGCCGTGATCGGCGATGGCGCGATCACTGGCGGCATGGCCTACGAAGCGCTCAATCACGCAGGCGGGATTGCGCCGGACATGCTGGTGGTGTTGAACGACAACGGCATGTCGATCAGCGAAAACGTCGGCGGGCTTGACCGCACGCTGGCACGATTGCGGGCGGGCGCGGCCGGCGAATCAGGCCCGCATCCGGAAGCATTGTTCGAAGAGCTGGGCTTTGCCTATTCCGGCCCGGTCGATGGCCATGACCTTCCCGCATTGCTACATGCGCTGCGCGAGGCGAAGGGCAAGCGCGGCCCGCAGCTGCTGCACGTGGTCACCGTCAAGGGCAAGGGCTATGCGCTGGCCGAACAGGCGCAGATCGAATACCACGCGGTCGGTCGGTTCGATCCCGAGCACGGTGTGGCACAGGCCTCGCCGAAAGCACCGGCCTACAGCGAAGTCTTCGGCGACTGGCTGTGCGACATGGCGGCCGCCGATGCGCGCCTGATCGCGATTACACCGGCCATGCGCGAAGGCTCCGGCATGGTGCGTTTCTCGCGCGAATTTCCGGATCGATTCTTCGACGTCGCGATCGCCGAACAACACGCGGTGACGCTGGCCGCGGGGCTCGCCTGCGAAGGCGCGAAGCCGGTCGTCGCGATTTACTCGACCTTCCTGCAGCGCGGTTACGACCAGTTGATCCACGACGTTGCGTTGCAGAACCTCGACGTCACCTTCGCGATCGACCGTGCTGGCGTGGTCGGCCCCGATGGTCCTACCCATGCCGGCAGTTTCGACCTTGCGTTTCTGCGCTGCATCCCGAACATGCTGGTGATGGCGCCCGCCGACGAGAACGAATGCCGCAGGTTGTTGAGCACGGGGTTCTGCCACGAAGGCCCCGCAGCGATCCGCTACCCGCGCGGCAGCGGACCCGGCGTCGCGATCGACCCGGCATTGACGGCGCTGCCGATCGGCAAGGCCGAAGTGCGGCGCCAAGGGCACGGCATCGCCCTGCTTGCATTCGGTTGTACGCTCGCGCCGGCGGAATCACTCGGCGCCGAACTCGATGCCACCGTCGTCAACATGCGTTTCGTCAAACCGCTGGACGAGGCGCTGGTGCTGGAACTCGCACGCACCCACGATGCATTCGTGACGCTGGAAGACAATGCCATCGCGGGTGGCGCGGGGTCGGCCATCGGCGAGCTGCTCGCGGCACATGGCATCGGGATTGCGCTGCTGCAACTCGGTCTGCCGGATCGTTTCCTTGATCACGCCACCCGCGAGGAGTTGCTGGCCGAAGCAGGTTTGGATGCCGCCGGCATCCGACGCGCGATCAGCGCGCGGTTCCCGCAGTTTGTCACTGTGTCGACGCTGCGCAGCGCACGCTGACGCAGCACTTTCGCGCTCGCCATACCTGCGCGGGCCGGAATCAAAACTGTCGTGATTCCGGCGCGCTTCGAGATCCAAATTCCCGTCATCCCGGCGCAGGCCGGAATAAATTCTCCCTTCCTCCGCTCGCTGGGGAAGGAAATTCCGAAGCGTGCCCACACCATGCGTACAGCCGCACCTTCCCCGGCGAGCGGGGGAAGGGAAGCCCTGCGCGGCTTGCGCTGGAATGATGAGCCGGCAAGCATCACGCCAGTCCCGCGCCTCAATCTTCCTCGACTTTCGGCTTGTAGGCCTCGACCAGTTGCTTCTGCACCTGCGCTGGCACCGGGTCGTAGTGCGACAACTCCATCGTGAAACGGCCTTCGCCGCCAGTGAGTGCGCGCAATTCGGTCTGGTAGTCGACGACTTCCGCCAGTGGCGCTTGCGCCTTCACCACCAGCACGCCGCCGCGCAGCGAGCCGGTGCCGTTGATGCGCGCGCGTTTGGACGCGAGGCCGCCGGTGACGTCGCCCATGTATTGCTCGGGAACGTTCACATCGAGCGTGACGATCGGTTCCAGCACGATGGGTTTGGCCTTCGATACCGCATCGAGGAAGGCTTTCTTGCCCGCCGACACGAAGGCGACTTCCTTGGAATCGACCGGGTGGTACTTGCCGTCGAACACGATCACGCGCACGTCCTGCATCGGGTAGCCGGCGATCGCGCCACGTTCAAGCACCTGGCGCACGCCTTTCTCGATCGCAGGGATGTACTGGTTCGGAATCACGCCGCCCTTGCTGTCGTCGCGGAACTCGAAGCCTTCGCCACGGCCAAGTGGCTCGACGCGCAGGAACACTTCGCCGAATTGGCCGGCGCCGCCGGTCTGCTTCTTGTGGCGGTGGTGGCCTTCGGCCTTGGCGGCGATGGTTTCGCGATAGGCGATCCGTGGCGGGTGGGTGATCACTTCGACGCCGTAGCGTTCCTGCATCCGTTCCAGGACAAGTTTCAGGTGCAGGTCGGAGAGGCCGCGCAGCACGGTCTCGTTCAGCTCCTTGTTGTGCTCGACCTGCATGCACGGGTCTTCCTCGGCCAGCCTGGCCAGCGCGGTCGCGAGCTTCTGGTCCTGGCCCTTGTGCCTGGGTTCGACGGCGAGGCCGAACATCGACAGCGGGTAGGCAAGCGGCGCGAGGTGGATCAGGTCTTCATCGTGCGAGTCGTGCAGGATCGCGTCGAAGTGGATTTCATCGACCTTGGCGATGCCGGCGAAATCGCCCGGAATCGCGCTGTCGATCTCGACATGCTCCTTGCCTTGCAGCCGGAACAAATGGCCGGCCTTGAACGGCTTCTTGCCGTCGTCGATGAAGAGCTGCGAATCCCTCTTCACGGTGCCTTGCCACACGCGAAACACCGCGAGTTTGCCAACGAATGGATCGTTGATGATCTTGAATACATCCGCGATCACGTGCGCGGCGGGGTCGGGTTTGGCGATGATTGGAGTGGCGTCACTGCCAACTCCTTTCACGAACGGTGGCGGATTGGCCTCGCCCGGGTGCGGCAATAATTTCTGCGCGACGGTGAGCCACTGTGCGACACCCGCACCGGAGCGTGCGGAGGTGAAACAGATCGGCACGAGGTGGCCCTCGCGCAGGCATTCCTCGAAGGCTTCGTGCAACTCTTCTGGCGTCAGCGCGGCTTCGCCGTCGTCGAGGTAACGCCCCATCAGGCGCTCGTTGATTTCGACCACCTGATCGAGGATGCGCTGGTGTGCATCCTTCACCGCACCGAGGTCGCTCGTGCCTTGCGGCGCGAAGAAACAATCGACGACTTTCGCACCGTTCTCCGCGGGCAGGTTGACCGGCAGGCACTCGCTGCCGAATTCGTCCCGCAATTGCTCGACCAGCGTGGCGAGGTCGACGCCTTCGACGTCGATGCGGTTGATCACCAGCATGCGCGCGAGGCGGCGTTCCTTCGCGTAGTGCATCAGGCGGCGGGTGCCGTGCTCGATGCCGTTGGCGGCGTTGACGACCACCGCGCAGGTTTCCACTGCGGCGAGGGCCGCAAGCGTCTGCCCGCGAAAATCGGCGTAACCGGCGGTGTCGATCAGGTTGATGTGGCAAGCGCCGGTGTCGAGCGCGGCGATGGTCGAGTGGATGGAGTGCTGGCGCGCCTTTTCCTGCGGATCGAAGTCGGAAACGGTGCTGCCGCGTTCGATGCTGCCTGCCGTCTTGATTGCGCCGCCGGCCTGCAGCAGGGCTTCGAAGAGGGTGGTTTTGCCGGCGCCGGCGTGGCCGCCCAAGGCCACGTTGCGGATGTCCCCGGTGGTGTAGGCGCTCATGCGGGCCTCGCTTTGCGGATCGCGGCGGTCGAGTGAACATGCGCCAAACTTCGCGTGCGGTCAAGTTGGCAGGTGGAACCTGACCGCCGCGGCGTGGTCCGATGGATGGTCCCGAGGCAGCCGCGCGGACGCGGTGACGCCAGGAGCGCCCCCTAAACTGACCGCGACTGGTTCGCGAAAGCCACTGAGCGCATGCCCGGCAACGATGCCATGGAGTCACCGCATAAAGGGGAGCCGCTGGCGCGCGGTTTCGATGCCTGGTGGGCGGCCGAGCCCATCGCCGGCGATGGCCCGCCGCCGCGCTTGACGCAACGGCCCAGGCCGCCGCGCGATCGCCGCCGCATGGGCTGGCTGCTGGCCCTGGTGCTGGCCGCGCATGCGTTGGCGATCGTGTGGTTGATGTGGGGCGCGCCGGCGCGGCGGGTGGCGCAGAATCAGGCGATCGAAGTGACGTTTTTCGAAACCGCGCCGTTGCCGCCGCCACCGCCGTTGCCGCCGATGCCGGCGCTGCCGTCGGCGCCGTTGCCGCCGCCGGTGCACCTGCGCCACATCGTCCCGCGTGCGCCGGGCAGCATTACGGCGACCATCGAGACCCCGCCGCGCCAGCTTGACCTGTATGGCCAGAACGGCCAGATCCGGATGTCGCAAGGCGGTCCGTCCGCATCGGCCCCGGTCTATCGCGAGGTCATGCCCACGGGCGATCCCGTGCTCACCATCAACACGCCGCTGCACTACAAGCCGACGCGCTTCAACAAGGACTGGCCGCCCGTCAACCAAACCAACGGTGGCAAGCTGCTCAACAAGGTAATCGACAAGACCACCGTAAAGAAGACCGTGAAATTGCCGACTGGCGATCGTGTGACCTGCGCGGTGAATCCCTTGCTGGCGCTGGCCGGTGGCTTGTTCTTTTGCCACGGCGAGATACCGCCGCCGCCGAAGAACGATCAAGACATCCGCCTGTCGCTGCCGCCTGCCGAAACGCTCACCGGCAAGAAGGTGGTGGTGCCGTCGTCTGCTGCGAGTGTTGCGCCAGCGCCATCGGCATCGGGCGATTGAGCGTGTATGCTGCGGCCCGGGCTACAATCCACGGATGCCCAAACCGCCAGAAATCCTTGCGCGACGCCCGGCGCGCGATAGCCGCTTCCTGCACGTGGAAGAAATCGATCTCGCGTTTTCCAACGGCGCGCGGCGCACGTTCGAGCGCCTCTCCGCGACCGGAATGGGTGCGGTGTTCATCGTGGCCATGCGTGATGCCGACACCGTGTTGCTGGTGCGCGAGTACGGCGCGGGTGTCGATCGTTACGAGCTTGGCGTGCCCAAGGGCCGCATCGATCGTGGCGAAGGGCTGCTGGACGCCGCCAATCGCGAATTGAAGGAAGAGGCCGGGTTCGGTGCGCGCACATTGACGCCGCTTTCGGTGTTGTCGTTGTCACCCGCATACATGACCCACACGGCGGCGGTGGTGCTGGCCGAGAATTTGTACCCGGAACGTTTGCCGGGTGACGAACCCGAGCCGCTGGACGTGGTGCCGTGGAAGTTGTCCGAGTTGCACCTGCTGCTGGCACGCGACGACGTTTCCGAAGGCCGTTCGATCGCCGCCTTGTTCATCGCGCGCGAATACATGCAAGGAAGGTTTCGCCCGAGGCCGGACACATGCTGATCCAATCGCTGCCAGCGGGCGGATTCGGCGGGGGTTGTGGTGACGCGAGCTCTCATGGAGCGCGCAAATGACTTCACGTAATCTTCGATCGAATTGCGCTCCATGAGCACCCTGGAGCGATTCGCGCACGCAAGCTGCCTGCTCGCGCGCCGTGCGGGGGCTGCGATCCTGGAAATCTACGCCGGCAGTTTCGCGGTGGAACACAAGGCCGACGATTCGCCGCTGACGGCGGCGGACATGGCCTCGCATCGCGTCATCGTCGACGGCTTGCAAGCCTTGACGCCGGACATTCCGGTGTTGTCCGAGGAATCCAGAAGCGTCGACTGGGAAGTTCGGCGCGGCTGGAACCGCTACTGGTTGGTCGATCCGCTGGACGGCACCCGCGAATTCATCAAGCGCAACGGCGAGTTCACCGTCAACATTGCCTTGATCGAAGACCACGTGCCGGTATTGGGCGTGGTGCTGGTGCCGGTGAGCGGTGAACTTTATTACGGCATCGTCGAAGCGGGTGCGTTCCTGGAAGCCGCGCCGGGCGCGCTGCCGCAGCCGCTCGCCACGCGCGCCGCGGCGCCGGTTCCGGTGGTCGCCGGCAGCCGCTCGCATGGCGGTGACCGCCAGGCCGAGGTGCTGGCGGGCCTTGGTGAGTATCGTTTGCAGCCGGTCGGATCGTCGATCAAGTTTTGCATGGTCGCGCGTGGCGACGCCGACTTGTATTTGCGACTTGGTCCCACGTCGGAGTGGGATACTGCGGCAGCGCAGTGCGTGCTGGAGCAGGCTGGCGGCGCAGTGGTCGATCTGGCTGGCGTGCCCTTGCGCTACAACACCAAGGACTCATTGCTCAATCCCGAATTCCTCGCGTTGGGCGATTCGTCGGTTGACTGGCCGGCGCGGTTGCGGTCGACGTGAAAGACGCTACGAAACCCGATGCGAGCACCACCAGGGACATCGCGAGACTACTCGCGATCATGGCGCGCTTGCGCGATCCGGCACAGGGCTGTCCGTGGGATGCCGCGCAAACCTTCGACACGATTGCGCCGTACACCATCGAGGAAGCCTACGAGACCGCCGACGCGATCGACCGCAAGGATTACGCTGCGCTGAAAGATGAACTCGGTGATCTGCTGCTGCAGGTGGTGTTCCACGCGCGCATGGCCGAGGAACAGGGCCTGTTTGATTTCGGCGATGTGGTCGCGGCGATCAATGACAAACTGACGCGGCGGCATCCGCATGTGTTCGGCGATGCACGCTACGCCGGCGCGGATGCGCAGCGGCGCGCCTGGGACGAGCTCAAGCGCGGCGAGCGCGCGGCTCGCGGCGAGGATGACGCCAGCGCGCTGGCGGGCATTGCCAGCGGGCTGCCCGAATGGCAGCGCGCCACCAAATTGTGCGACAAGGCCGCGACCGTCGGTTTCGATTGGCCCGGCCCCGGGCCTGTGCTGGACAAGCTGGCCGAAGAAGTCGACGAAGTACGCGCTGAATTCGAGATGGGCACCGGCCACGACCGGCTGCTGGATGAAATCGGTGACGTGCTGTTCGTGACGGTGAATCTCGCGCGGCATGCCAAGGTGGATTTCTCGGCCGCGCTGCGCCACGCCAACGCCAAGTTCGAGCGTCGCTTCCGGCGTATGGAGTCGCTCGCCGCCAGCGCCGGGGAGACGCTGGCCGGGAAATCGCTGGCCGAACAGGATGCCTTGTGGGATCAAGCCAAGCGCGACGAACGCAAGGCATAGGCCGCAAGTCACGTGGACTTTGGGCACATGATTGCCAGTGCGGCCGCATCTACGCTGGCTGCATTCGACCGTGATCACGGTCATGCAGGAGCATCACCATGCGCACGACCATCCTCGCCTTAGCCGTTGCCTCGTTGCTGGGCGTGTCGCTCACTGCGGTTGCCTCCGACGCATGCAAATTCAGCGCGCCGCGCAACGCCGAGCTCGACGCCGCGGGCCTGAAATCCCTGCTGCTGCAGATCGGCCCCGACGATCTCGTCATCCACGGCGATCCCGGCGCGACGAAAATCGTGGTGCGCGGCACCGCCTGTGCCTCGAACGAGAAGTGGCTGGACGAAATCAAGCTCGAAGCGGTGCGTCACGGTGACGCCGCGCGCATCATCGCGCACGCTGATGACCACGGCATCCATATCTCGTTGTTCGGCGATTCCTACGCCTATCTGAAGCTGGACGTGAGCGTGCCGGAGTCGCTTGCCGTCAAATTGCAGGAAGGTTCCGGTGATGCGCATGCCAGCAAACTTGGCTCCCTCGATGCCACGGTCGGTTCAGGCGACCTGAAGGTGAACGGCATTGCCGGCCAGTTGGCGTTGCGGGTGGGCTCGGGCGACGTCGCGGCCAGCGATGCCGGCAGCTTGCACGTGTCCGCGGTCGGCTCCGGCGACGTCAGCGTGGACAACGTGCACGGCGACGCGACGATCGGTTCGGTGGCTTCGGGCGATGTGAAGCTGGCCACGGTCGGCGGCAGTGTCAACGTGCAAAGCGTCGGTTCGGGTGACCTCGAGATCCTTGGCGTCACCGGCAACGTGAGCGTTGGATCGGTAGCCTCCGGTGATGTCGACGTGAAGCAGGCCGGCGGCAACGTGCATGCCGGCAGCGTCGGTTCGGGTGATTTCGACGTGAATGGCATTGGCGGCGACTTGAGCGTCGGCAGCGTCGGCAGTGGCGATGTTCACCACAACGGCGTCAAGGGCAAGGTGAGCGTGCCCCGCAAGGATGATTGATTGCGCACGCTTTGCGGCGGGCAGCCACCAGGATGACTGCCAGCCGCATCGCCGCGTGTGATGCCGGCGGTCGTTGCCCCGCCTGCACTGACAACGCGCCCCCGGCGAATCGGTTGACGGCCATGCGTTCACGCCGCGATCACCTGCATCCGGGCACATTGCATCTGCATGATGACCGCGGCATGGAACCGGGGACAATGACAATGAACGACAGCGAACGCGACAGCCAATCCGGGCAGGTCCTGCTGGTTGAGGACAACAATGGCATTGCCGAGATGGTCGGCGAGTTCCTGGAACGGCGCGGCTACTCGGTCGACTACGCGGGTGACGGCGTCAGCGGCCTGCATCTGGCCATCACCGGCGGCTATGACGTGATCGTGCTGGACCTGATGCTGCCCGGCATGGATGGACTCGAGGTCTGCCGCAAGTTCCGTGGCGAGGCCAAGAAGGCCACGCCGGTGCTGATGCTGACGGCGCGCGACACGCTGGAAGACAAACTGGCCGGACTCGATGCCGGGGCCGACGATTACCTGGTCAAGCCGTTCGAGCCGCGCGAGCTGGAAGCGCGCATCCGTGCCCTGATCCGGCGCGAACGGCGGCAGGTTTCGAACGAGGTCTATCAGGTTGGGGACCTGACGCTGGATACCGGCACCTTCCGCATCAATCGCGCTGGCGAAGATCTGCAAGTCTCGCCGATCGGCCTGAAACTGTTGGGAATCCTGATGCGCGAATCACCGCGCGTGGTCTCGCGCCACGACATCGAACGCGAGATCTGGGGCGATACCTTGCCCGATTCCGATACCCTGCGTTCGCACTTGTACAACCTGCGCCGGGTGGTGGACAAGCCGTACCACCGGCCGCTGTTGCACACCATCCACAGTGCCGGTTATCGCATTGCCGACATCGATGCGGAAGCCGCAACCGAACGGGCGCAGGCCTGACGCGGGTTGCACCGGCACCGCGAGGGCGCGGAGAATCAGGGCCGCGCAAGCGGCGCGTCCGGGATGAATCCGCGGCATGACCCGATATGCCAGCATCAGCCACCGTTTCTGGGTGATGTTCTCGCTGCTGGTGGCGGCGATAAGCGTCGTCACCGCGCTCGGCGTATATGCGTCCGCGAGTTCGGTGCGCCAAGCCGTGGCGCGCCAGGAACTTGATCGCGAAGCGGTCTACCTCGCCGGGCAATGGGCGCGCAATCCGCACACGCCGCTGCCCGATACCTGGTTGATCCACGGTTACCTGCAGGCGTCCGGCCAGTCAAACGCCGCGGTGCCGCCAGACTTGCGCGGCTTGGCGGCGGGTTACCACCGCGTGCACCAGCCGGATGGCACCATCGGCACGGTGCGCGTGTCCGACACGCCGCAGGGGCGTTTGTACCTGTTGTTCAACAACGATCGCCCAAGCCGCGTGGTGATGTTGTTCGCACTGATTCCGGTGGCGCTGGTGGTGCTGATCATTTACTTCGCGACCTGGCTCACCTACCGGGCTTCGCGCAAGGCCTTGTCCCCGCTGGTGGCGCTCGCCAGGGTCGTGCGGCATTGGAATCCCGACCATCCCGATCCGGCCGCGCTGGCGCCCGAGCGCTTGCCCGCGGCGACCGACAGCGATGTCGAAGTATTGGTGGCGGCGTTGCACGGTTTCGCCGAGAGGCTGGATGCCTTCGTCGAACGCGAGCGCAACTTCACCCGCGACGCCAGCCACGAATTGCGCACGCCGCTCACCGTGATGAAGGTGGCGGCCGACGTGCTGGCCGACGAGGAAGGCTTGAGCCCGTTCGCGGCGCGCGCGCTGGAGCGCGTGCGCCGCTCGGTGCGCGAGATGGAAGCGCTGATTGAAACCTTCCTGGTGCTGGCGCGCGAATCGGAATCGGGATTGCGCGAAGAAGACTTCCTCGCCAACGACATGGTCGCGGCCGAGGTGGCGCGCTATCGCGAACTGCTTGGCAACAAACCGGTTGCGCTGGTGCTGCTGGAACGCGCGCGCTTTGCGCTGCATGCGCCGCCACGCGTATTCGCAGTGATGGTCGGCAATTTGATTCGCAACGCCTGCCTGTACACCGAGAAGGGCAGCGTCACGGTTGAAGTTGAGGCCGACCGCGTGCGCGTCATCGACACGGGCAGCGGCATGAGCGAAGAAGACGTCGAACGCGCCTTCCAGCCCTTCTATCGCGGCAGCCGCACCGGCGGCAGGGGCCACGGCATCGGGCTCGCCATCGTGCGCCGCATCGCCGACCGCTACGGCTGGCAGGTCACGCTGGACAGCGAACTCGGCAGGGGCACCACGGCTACGGCACAATTCCCTGCCGCGCAGCCGCCCGATGCGTTGCTGCCGGCACCTCCCGTCAAGGATGCAAACCCCGATGTCGAATCCAGTCACTGAGTCGAACGCTCGTTGCATGCTGTTGATCCACGGCGGTGCCGGCGTGATCCGCAAGGACATGGATGCCGAAACCGAGCGCGCCACGCGCGTGGCACTGACCGCTGCCTTGCGCCGGGGGCATGCGTTGCTCGCCGCCGGCGGTTCCGCGGTGGATGCGGTTTCCGCCGCCGTGGTCGCACTGGAGGACGCACCGTATTTCAACGCCGGCAAGGGCGCGGTGTTCACCCACGATGGCGTGAACGAACTCGACGCCGCGATCATGGATGGCGCGAGTTTGCGCGCCGGTGCGGTGTGTGGCGTGCAACATGTGCGCAACCCGGTGCTGCTGGCGCGCGCGGTGATGGAGCGCTCCGAACACGTGATGTTGGCGGGCGCGGGCGCCGAGGCATTCGCGCGCACGCAGGACATTGCCTTGGTTGATCCTGAGTATTTTCGTACCGGCAAGCGCCGCCAGGAATTGGCGGATGCATTGCGGCAGAGTGCAGCCGGCGAGGAGGTCGATCACTACGGCACCGTCGGCGCGGTGGCGCTGGATGGGCACGGACACCTTGCCGCGGCCACTTCCACCGGCGGCATGACCGACAAGCGCTGGGGCCGCATCGGCGATTCGCCGGTGATCGGCGCCGGCACCTATGCCAATGCCGTGTGCGCAATGTCCGGCACCGGCTGGGGCGAATTTTATCTGCGCACCGCCGCCGCGCACGCGGTGTGCGCGCGCGTGCAACTGTTGCATCAATCGGTCACCGACGCCGCCGACGCCGTTATCAACGGCGACATTCCGCGCCTCGGCGGCAGCGGCGGCGCGATCGTGCTCGGCGCCGATGGCAGCTTCGCCCTGCCGTTCAACACCGACGGCATGTACCGCGGCTGGATCGGCGACGACGCCGAGCCGCACGTGGCGATCTGGCCGGACGAGTGTTGAGCCTTGCCCTGCCGCGGACACCGGATCGCGGAGGGATAATGTCGACGCGCTCGCTGATTGCGAGCGATCGTTGTCACTGGATTACGCGCGCCCTGTGCGCGCGCGGGCGCGCGTCGCGACTGCGACTTTGCGCAAGCCTGCGCGCACGACACCTGGATTCGATGTGCGCCAGGTTACCGTTCCGGCAAGCGCAACAGCCAACGCAACCACCGCGGTCGCGAGTGCGCCCTGTACCGGGAGTGCATACGCACGCAGCCAATCGCCGAACGTACGCCACCATTCCGCTTTGCCCGCGGCGCCCGTCGGGCGGGCAGCGGCGACACGGATCTGCAGCCGCGCGAATACAGTGGCGTCATCAGCGCGCGCGGCCTCGGCGAATGCGTCACCGGCGGCAGCGCGCAGGCAATCCAGCTGCTGCATCAGGCTGGCATCCTTGCGTGCCCGTGCCAGCAGGCTTTGCTCCGCGTCCGGCGCACACTGCCGCGCTCCTGGAAAAACAGGAGCCCGCTTGCGCGGGCTCACCGTTCTCCCTGGCTGTTTCGTTGACTACGCAGCGAGGTTCAATTCCACCCGTGTCACCAGCACGCCGCGTTCGCGCAGGCTGCCGTTCAAGGTTTGCTTGATGCGTTGGTTGCGCGAGCGTGTATCGGAATCGGTGCCGGTCGCGGCGTCGGCGTTTTGCAACGCGTCGCGCAGGCGCAGGCGAATCATGTCGTCGGCGCGGTCGATCACCGCATCGGCGCGTTCGGGGTCGAGCACCTGCCACCACACGCGGCCGCGCAGCGTGCTGGGGGCCGACGATGCGGGGTCGAGCCGTTCGTCCACGGACAGGGTGTAGCCGGTGATGCTGATCTTGTGCGCGATGCGTTCGATCAAGGGCAGGACCAGATGGGTGCCCG
This sequence comes from Rhodanobacter sp., assembly GCA_022730295.1. GTDB lineage: Bacteria > Pseudomonadota > Gammaproteobacteria > Xanthomonadales > Rhodanobacteraceae > 66-474. Next base: position 15,672 of record DZCM01000036.1, read on the forward strand.
CGGTCAGGGTGCCGGCCGGTTTGCCGAGGCGGCGCAGCGTGTAGACCTGGCCTTCCGGAATCCGTTTCACGCTCAGCCACCCCAGCAGCGCCAGTGCAGTTGCGATCAGGAGGATGGTGAGTGAGAAAACCATGATGATTTCAGATATTTACGTGTTGGTGTGAATGACAATCTTGGGAATATCATGCATCATGCGGGATTGATTCTGCATTAACTTTGATTTAACTGCAACTATTTTGGCTGAACTGCGGTCAGCGGACGTTCGGGTTGCGCGATTTTCTTGCCGGCAGGGTGCAGCATCTTTCGTGCCAGCCGTGCCCGCCGGGCCGGGACGGGTTGCCGCGCCGTACAATGAACGGCTGGACGCCAGCAGGACGATCGCCATGGGTTACCCCGCCATCCGCATGCGGCGCATGCGACGCGACGCATTCTCACGAGCCTTGATGCGCGAAACCGTGCTGGCGTGCTCCGATCTGATCCTTCCGGTGTTCGTGCAGGAGGGCAAAGGCGAGATTCGTGATGCAGTTCCCTCGATGCCGGGCGTCGCGCGCCTGTCGATCGATGCGCTGCTGAAGGTGGCTGAGGACGCGGTACAGCTCGGGGTGCCGGCGCTGGCCTTGTTTCCGCACCTGGACGATGACGTGAAAACTGCCGACGGGCGCGAGGCCTTCAACGAAGATGGCCTGGTCCAGCGCACGGTGCGCGCGCTGAAGTTGCACTTCCCGGAACTCGGCGTGATCTGCGACGAGGCGCTTGATCCGTTCACCAGCCACGGGCAGGATGGCCTGATCGACGACAGCGGTTACATCCTGAATGATGAAACCATCGAGGTGCTGGTCGAGCAGGCGCTGTCTCAGGCGCACGCCGGAGCGGATTTCGTTGCACCTTCGGACATGATGGACGGCCGCATCGGCGCGATCCGGCAGGCGCTCGAAAACGCCGGGCTGATCCATACCCGCATCCTTGCCTATTCGGCGAAGTATGCGTCCAGTTTCTACGGGCCGTTCCGCGACGCGGTGGGTTCGGCCGCATCGCTGGGCAAGGGTTCCAAGCACACCTACCAGATGGATGTTGGCAATTCCGACGAGGCCTTGCGCGAGGTGCAACTGGATCTTGAGGAGGGCGCCGATGCGGTGATGGTGAAACCGGGCCTGCCGTATCTCGACATCGTGCGACGCGTGAAGGAGCGCTTCGGCGCGCCGACCTTCGTGTACCAGGTGAGCGGGGAGTACGCGATGCTGAAGGCCGCCGGTGCGAACGGCTGGATCGACGAGCAGGCCTGCGCGCTCGAAGCGCTCACCTCGATCAAGCGCGCCGGCGCCGATGCGATCCTTACCTACTTTGCGCTGGATGCGGCACGCTGGTTGCGCGCAGGTGCCTGAGGCGCAGCCGCAGTGCGTGGATGCCGGTCGCGGTCGACGTGGCGGCCCGCACACGATACATTCCCGGCGGGGAATGGCAGCAGTACCGACGCCGAAGGTGGCGGGTGCGCGCTGCCTTGTGACGCAGGGGTAGGCATGCAGGAAATGTGGTTTTACGCAGACACCGGCCGCAAGGCGGTGGGCCCGTGCACGCGTGCTGCGCTGATGGCGCTGCGCGACAGCAGCCGCATTCAACCCGACACGCTGGTGTGGAAGGTGGGTGCGGAGGCGTGGGCGCCGTACGCGCACACGGAGCTTGCAACCGCACCGGTTCCGCCGCCGTTGCCGGAAACGTCGTCACTTCCGGAGCTATCCGATGTAGCCGATGCCGTACCGGAGTCTGTCGCTGTATGCGGAGCCCCGACTACAGCGGCGCCTTCATCGACCGTTGCCGAGGTGGCGCCGGTGTTGGCGGTCGATGCCGATTATGGAGTGCCCAGCCCGCGCAGCTTCCGTGGTGGCGCAATTCGCCCCGCCGGTGCGAGCGAACCCCCGGGGCAACCGATCGACGATGATGGCTGGCAGTACGCCAGGCCCGTCATGTGGCGGCGCTACTTCGCGCGCATGCTCGACACCATCATGTTGGGAAGCCTGATCTGGTTTGTGTTGGCAACGTTCTTCGCGGCCTTTGTTCCGGGCGCATATGAGGCGTTGTATGGCCGCGTCAGTTTGTTGAACAATGCCGTTTCGAAATCGATTCTGGTCTTCGTGGTGGTGATTCCGGTAGAAGCGTGGATCCTCGGCACGACCGGGACCACGGCTGGCAAATGGCTGTTCGGCGTGCGGGTCACGCATGCCGATGGCAGGGCGATCGGGTTCCTGCGCGCACTTCGGCGCGAAGGCCGGGTGTTCCTGCAGGGCCTCGCATTGGGCATTCCGCTGTTCTCGCTGATTGCGATGATCGTCGCGTTCGTCCGGCTCAAGGATGATGGCGCTTCCGGCTGGGATGCCGGCAAACCGTGGCTGGTCACCGCCCGGCCGCCGGGCGTTGCGCAGACCTGGATGTTCATCGCCGGAGTGGTCTGTGTGATCGCGGCCTTCGTCGGCTTGCAGGCGCTGGTCGCAGCCAGCAAGGGATGAACCGATGTACCTGCGTATCAAGGGTGTCCGAGCCGGCCCGTTCGATGTCGGCGAGGTCGCGCGTGATCACTCAGCGGGCCGCCTCGACGATACAGTGATGTCGTGGACGGGCGGCGAGCCCCAATGGGTATCGTTGGGCCGGCGCTGGCCATCGCCGCGCCCGCGTGCATACCCGGGATTCGGCATTGCGCTGGCCTTGCTCGGCGCGGCGGGCATCGTGGTGGCTTGCAAATCGCAACTGGCGATGCTGCCGTTCGCGCTGCAGACCCCGCCGGTGTTGTGGTCGATCGTGCTGGTGCTGGCGGCGCTGGCGGTGTCGGGATTGTGCTGGGCGTGGCACGCCGCACGCCGCCGCGGCAAGCCCGGGTTGCCGCTGGTGTTGACGACGGTCGTGGCCGTGTGTCTCGCTGTGTGGGGTTTCGCCGGCGCCAGCCTCGCCGGCACGCTGCTGCGGTTTCGCCAGCACATCGTCAATGCGACGGTGACCTATGATGGGTCGCGAAGTGCAATCCGCGTTCAGGGCCAACTTGGTCCGCGCCTTGACGAACAGTTGCGCACCGTCATGAAGGCGCATCCGGATGCCAGCGTGCTGGTGCTCGACAGCCCGGGCGGCCTGGTCAACGATGCGCTGAAAGCGGCCGCCATGGTTCGTGCGACAGGGCTGGTGGCGCGAGTCGACGGGATCTGCGCCAGTGCGTGCGTGGCGATCTGGGCGGCGGCGCCGCGGCATCAGATGACCGCGACTTCGCGATTGGGATTGCACCAGTTGCGTAGTGAAATTGAATTGCCGCAAGCCATCACGCAGTTGGCCATGACCCGGTTGACCCAGCGTTATGATGCCGTCCTGCGGCAAGCGGGTTTTCCCGTAGCGGTGATCGACAAGGCAAGCAAGACACCACCGGCATCGATCTACTGGCTCAACCCCACGGAGGTGGCGCGCGCAGGAGTGCAGAATGCCATCGTGGATGCCGATGGCGCCCCGCTGTCGGATGCGATGGCGCAGTGGCTGTGGGTGGCGGAGTCATTCAGGCAACCGGATTTCATCGGCCAGTTGATGTTGACCATTCGCGTGCATGCGCCAGCGATTGCGTTGCGGCATGCATTCGATCTTTATGACGCCGTGGCCGTCAGCAAGGATTCGGCGGAGGCATCGCAAGAGCTGAACGCGGTGTACGGCGAGGCGCAACGGTTCGCGTTATCGCGTGCTTCCGATGCCGACACTGTCGCCTGGGCCCGGAGTTACTTCGACGCATTTGGCAAGTCGCAGCGGTACGCCTGGATGTGCAAGGTGGAGTCGGACAGTTCGGCGTGGACGAGCATCAGCCGGGCTGAATTGCATGCCAGCATGACGCGGGATCTGGATCGGCTGCTGGCGAGTGTCGGCCCGCTTGATGGCGTGTACGCCCAACCGTTGCAATATTCCGCAACGATCGAGAGGATTTCAGCGCAGGCGTGGGCAGCCGCGCGGCATTACGGCAGCCCCGGCAAGGTGTCTGACTGGACGCCGTTGGACTGGTGCACCTACCGCGTCGATTTCATCGGGCACGCCCTGGATCTTTCACAGCCCGAGGCAGCGCAGGCGGTGCGCTTCATCGAGCTGAAGCATTGGCAGGTGCCGGGGAAGTAGTGCGGCCGGCTGGCGCGAGCGCCCGCAATCCGGTCACGGCGCCGGCGACGGCCCGTAATACCCGCGCAGCAATCCGGCCACACCCGGTTCGGCGCGTTCGAGTTGGCGCGGATCGGAAAAATGCAGCTCGCTGGTGACGGCGAAGTATTCGCCGGCATTGGTCGCGGCGTACGGGTCGATGATGGTGGCGTGGCCGCGGTTGACGTCGGTTGCAAGACGGTTGTAGGCGCGCTGGAAGGTGTCGATCCACGCGCGCCATGACACCCCGCGCGGCAGCGGCGGCACGCCATCGGGCGGGCCATCCAGCATGTCCAGCTTGTGCGCGATTTCGTGCGCGACCACGTTGTGGCCGTCCCACGGACGTTCCAGATCCTGTTGCACGGTCGCCCACGACAACACCAGCGGACCAAGCTGCCAGGCCTCGCCAGAGAGGATCTGGTCGCCCTCGGTCAGCACGCCGGTGGCGGCGTCGTGGTGGCGGTGGCGCACCTTGAATTCGCCCGGATACACCACGACGCCCTGCCAGCCGCGCAATGCGCGAAAACCCATGTGCAGGATCGGGATGCACGCCTGCATCGCGATCAGCAGCCGCTGCGTCGCGTCGAGGTTGAAGTCGATCGGGTGAAAACGCTTGTGTTGCAGGAAGCGGGCCACCAGCAGGCGTAGTTGCTTCTGGTCCACCGTGGACAAGCGCTGTGCCAGCGGATGAGTTGCCAGCGCCTTGCGCCAAGCGCGATCGGCAATGGCCGGGGGTGGTCGCAATCCGGGCAGCCATTCCAGCCACTTCATGCATCGCTCCTGAGCAGAACAGCCTGTCACCGCTCGATATGGCGGCGGGCGCGGCTGTCTCAAGTGTGAAGCCGTGGGCGGAGCGGGACGCGGGTCCGGTCCAGCGCCGCGCATACCGGCATACAATGCGTCGCAATGAATTCGAACATTTCCCCGCCGCTCGCGGCCGGCGACGCCCGGTCTGTCGCCCCCGGCTGGTTGCGCATCGCCTTGGCCAACCTGCGGCATCGCCCGTGGCGACTGCTCAATCCCTTGGCGTATCCACTGTATCGCTGGTACGAGCATTATCTCGACGCCCAGGTGGCGACGGACCCGGTGCCCGCGCACATCGGCTTGATCCTCGATGGCAACCGGCGTTTTGCGCGCGACATCGGACTGACAGCGATGCGCGGGCACCAGTACGGCGTGAACAAGCTGCGCGAGGTGCTGGAGTGGTGCCTCGATCTCGACGTCGGGCATGTCACGCTGTATGTGTTCAGCACCGAAAACTTCAACCGTTCGCAGGACGAAGTCGATTCGCTGCTCGACCTGTTCGTGCGCGAGAGCGCGCGCTTGCTGGAAGAGCCGCGCATGAAGAACGGGCGCGTGCGGGTGAAGATCATCGGCCAGCGCGAGCGCCTGCCGGAGCGTGTGGTCGCCGCCAGCGAGGCGCTGGAACTCTCCACCGCCGGCCACGACGGCATGCTGCTCACCATCGCGCTGGCCTACAGCGGGCGCGAGGAAATCACCGACGCGGTGAAGGGCCTGTTGAACGCAGCGGCGGCCGAGGGCAGCACGCTCGCAGCACTGTCTGCCGGCCTGAAGGCCGAAGACATCCAGCGCTATCTCTACACCGAAGGCACGCCCGACCCCGACTTCATCATCCGCACCAGCGGCGAGCAGCGCTTGTCGGGGTTCCTGTTGTGGCAAGCCGCGTACAGCGAGTTTTATTTTTGCGACGTGCTGTGGCCCGCATTCCGGCGCATCGATTTCCTGCGCGCGGTGCGCACCTACCAGCGCCGCAAGCGGCGCTACGGGCGCTGAGAGGCAATCGCGGCAACGAACGACGCTGCTCTCCGCAACATCTGCCTTGCGGGTCGAGGCAAAACCGGGTGATGTTGCGGGTCTTGTGACGACCCGTCGCAGCCGGTCACGAAGTCTGTGGATTTTCGTCATTCCGGGGCGATCCGCAGGGTCGAACCCGGAATCGGTTTTGAACATTCACCAGAGAACACGACCGATTCCGGGTTCTGGCCGCGATGAAGCCGCGGCCAACCCCGGAATGA
>DZCM01000001.1 GCA_022730295.1 Rhodanobacter sp.
TAGGCATTGGCAGAGTTGCCGACGGCCGTGGCATTGGTGTTGGCGTAAGCGCCGTAGCCCACCGCGGTGCTCTGCGTACCATACGCGCGAGAAACACTGCCGAGCGCGGTGTTTTTGTCGCCATTCGCGAAGGCCTGGTTGCCCAGCGCGACGCCATCCACGCCGCGAACGATCGCGCTATTACCAACCGCAGTCCCGCCTGTCGAGGCGTTGGCTACATAGGCACCATTGCCCAGCGCGGTGCTGTAGTCCGCACGCGCCTGAGTCTCGTAGCCGACCGCCGTGCTGTGCGCACCGTGCACGTAGGCGTTGGCGCCGACGGCCGTCGCATAAGCAGCCGTGCCGAAAGTATCCCCGGCGTGATAACCCAATGCGGTGGTCTTGTTGCCCGCGGCATGGGCGTTGTCGCCGAGCGCGGTGCTGTAAACACCCCCGGCATACGCCGAGTAACCGATCGCCGTGGCGTAATTGCCATTGGCGTTGGCGTTGTAGCCGCACGCCAAAGCGCCGTTGCCGGTGGCTGAGGCCGGCGTGGCCGGGCTCGTGTTGCAAACGGCCGCTGGTGGCGCCGCCAATGCAAAGGTTGGAACGATCATTCCCGCCGCCAGCAGCGCGGCGGCGAGCGCCAGTGCCAAGCCCTTGGGCCGCACGGAACTTGAAGAAGATGCTGCAGCGGAAGATCCACCACCCCCTCGGACCTTCGCCAGTTCGGAGGCAACGACGACCTGCTTGAGTGCGGCGCTCCAGACCAGGCTGTAGATCTTCTTGTTCATGCTGCCTCTCCTGATGATACGAATGGTTGGAGAGGATCATCCGAAGTCCATACGGCCGATTGCAGCGAAAACGCTGCCATCTGCCCGTTGCCCGGCGCGGCCGGGACCCGGCCGCTATCGGAGCCGGGGCCGCAAACCTGTGCAGGAACGCGCCCCGTGGCGCCTTGGTGCAGCCGCAAACACACCGGCAACACCGACTGCGCCAAACGAATACGTATGGAAACCCCGGACATCCCCCTGTTGATGAAACTAGACGACTGTAGCAACGTTATAGCACAGCGAGAAGTCTGTCACAAAAATACACATTTGGTCACGCGGTTCAGCCCGTAGCCGGGAACCCCGTGGTTCCTGTGCAATGCAAGTTTGATGCCGTGACCCGCTGGCGCTCGGCGCGGCACGCGGCCACGCGCCACCTACAATGCCGCGATGGCCGCCCAGCACTTCCCGATCGCGCCGCTGTTGCCGGCCATCCGCACGAGTGTGTGCGAGCATCCGCGACTGCTGCTGGAAGCTCCGCCGGGCGCGGGCAAGACCACCCAGGTGCCGCCGGCCTTGCTGGACGAGCCGTGGTTGGCGGGCCGCAAGATCGTGCTGCTGGAGCCGCGCCGGATCGCGGCACGGGCGGCGGCGGAGTTCATGGCCGCGCAACGCGGCGAGGCGGCCGGACAAACGATCGGCTACCGGATTCGTTTCGAGTCGCGGGTGACCGCGGCCACCCGCATCGAGGTCGTGACCGAAGGCGTGCTCACGCGGATGCTGCAGGACGACCCGGAGTTGCCGGATGTTGGCGCGATCATTTTCGATGAATTCCACGAACGCCACCTCGCCGGCGACCTCGGCGCGGCGCTGGCGCTGGATGTGCAGACGAGTTTGCGGCCGGACCTGCGCCTGATCGTGATGTCGGCAACGCTGGACGACGCGCGGATCACGCCGTGGTTCGACGCGCCGGTGCTGCGCAGCGAAGGCCGCGCGTTTCCGGTACGGATCGAATACCCGGCGGCGCGGCGTGACGAGCCGCTGGAAGCGCGCGTTTCGCGCGGCGTGCAACAGGCGCTCGCCGAGACCGCGGGCGACGTGCTGGTGTTTTTGCCGGGGCGAGGCGAGATCGCGCGGGTGCAACGGATGTTGGATGGTTTGCACCCCTCCCCCCTCGGGAGAGGCGGCCGCAGACCGAGCGCGCAGCGCTGGGGTGAGGGTACGAACCTTGCGCAAGGCACCGGACCCTCATCCGGCGCTACGCGCCACCTTCTCCCGGGGGGAGAAGGAAATCAGCAAACGCGCATCGAGGTGTTGCCGTTGCACGGCGAGTTGTCACTTGCCGAACAACAGGCGGCGTTGTCCGCGCCAGACGCCGGCACGCGCCGGGTGATCCTGGCCACGAATGTCGCCGAATCATCGATCACGGTGCCCGGCGTGTGCGCGGTGGTGGATGCCGGACTCGCGCGCGAGCCGCGTTTCGATCCCAACTCCGGTCTCACGCGGCTGGCCACCCTCCATATTTCACAAGCTTCGGCCGACCAGCGTGCCGGCCGCGCCGGCCGCGTCGCGCCCGGCGCCGCGTATCGGCTGTGGCCGCAGAGTCAACGGCTGGAACCCGCGCGCACACCGGAAATCTCGCAAGTGGAATTGTCGGGCCTCGCCTTGGAACTGGCAGCGTGGGGCGTCGGTGTGGACGTCGCAACACTGCGCTGGCTCGATCCACCGCCCGCCGGGGCGCTGGCGCAGGCGCGCGAATTGTTGCAACGCCTCGGTGCGCTGGATGCCTCGCTACGGATCACACCGGCCGGCCGCGAGATGCTGCGTCTTGGCACGAATCCGCGCCTCGCTGCAGCGGCTGTGCGCGCGCCCGATCCAGCGCGTGCGCTGCTTGCCGATCTGCTGGCGCTGCTGGATTCGCGCTCACCGCTGCGCGGGGGTTTCGATGACGACCTGCGCCGTCGCCTCGATGCCCTGCACCGCTTTCGCGATGGCGGTGCGCGGGTGGTGCGCGCTGCCGACACGGGCACCTTGGCGTCCATCGAGCAGGTGGCGCGCGGTTGGCGCAAACGTCTGGGCGTGCACCACGGTGCCAGCGGTACGCCGGACGCACTGGCCATCGGCAACCTGTTGCTGCATGCGTTTCCCGATCGCGCCGCCAAACAGGACCCGAACAATCCGCGCCGCTACCAGCTTGCCAATGGCCGCGGCGCACGCTTGCACGACGAGTCCGCGTTGTTGGGCGAGCCGTGGCTGATCGTCATCGAGGCGCGCTTCGATGCGCGCGACAGCTTGGTCCTCGCCGCGGCGCCGTTCGCTGCGGCGCTGCTGGAACGCGACTTCCCGCAGCGCAGCGTGTGCGAGCGCGTGGTGCACCAGAACGCCAACGGCACGGTGGAAGTTTTTGAGGAACGCCGCTTCGATGCGCTGGTGCTGGAACGGCGTGTCGTGCCGGCCGGACCCGGCGATGCGCTGCCAGCGTTGCTGGCGACCATCCGTGCACGCGGTCTCGGCGTATTGCCGTGGAGCGATGCAGCACAGCGCCTGCGCGCACGCATCGCCTGGTTGCGCAACGCCATGCCCGAGGCCGGCCTGCCTGAGGTTTCTGAAGCCACCTTGCTGGCAACGCTTGAATCCTGGCTTGCGCCCAGCCTGCACGGCAAGCGCAAGCTGGACGCGCTGTCTGCGGATGAATTGTCGCAAGCATTTGCGACGCTGCTCGACTATCGCCAACGCAAGTTGCTCGACGCACTGGCGCCCGAATCGATCGATGTGCCGAGTGGGCAATCCCACAAGCTCGAATACGCGATCACCAGCGACGCTGGCGAGACGTCATCACCGGTGCTCGCGGTGAAACTGCAGGAACTGTTCGGCCTCGCCGCAACTCCGCGCATCGCCAACGGCCGCGTGCCGGTGACGCTGCACCTGTTGTCGCCGGGCGGGCGGCCGATTCAGGTCACCCAGGATTTGCGCGGGTTTTGGGATCACACCTACGCCGAGGTGAAGAAGGAATTGAAGGGACGCTATCCCAAACACCCGTGGCCCGACGATCCGTGGTCCGCCACGCCGACGCATCGCGCCAAACCGCGCTTGTGACGCCTTTCGGAATGCAAGGCCGCTCGATGGGAAAACGTCGGCCAGCGCCAAAGACCATCCCCCTCATTCCCCCTTCGCAAGCGAAGGGGGAGGCAAAGCGACAGCAATTGTGTCACCCCCTTCCGGAGGAAGGGGGTCGCCGCGCAGCGGCGGGGGGATGCTGCCACGACGCCGGCCCGACCGCGCCGCCACCCCATTTGCCGAACAGGCTGGGGTAGCGTTCGTTCACCGGCTTGCCGTCGGCGCCGAGCTTCGGCGAGCGCGCGAAGCTGCCGGCGAAGCCCGGAAATTCGACCGGGCTTTCCCAGCCGTCCTTGCTGACCGCCGAGACGCCGAAGTAGTAATCATCGAGGATGATGTTTTTCAGCACCACCGAATCGGCATCGCCAGCTTTTTGCACGTGCTGCCATTGCGAGGCGGTGGTCTCACGCCACCACGCGTTGTAGCCGGCGGCAGCGGGCGACGCCTGCCATGACAGCGTGGTGTCGTAAGCGACCGCGCCCTGCACTGACAGCTGCGAAGGCGGTGGTGGCGCCATCGCCAGCGACGCCATGGTGACGGCATCCAGCCGCGTGACATTGGCGAGGTAATCGAAATCCACGCCCGCGATCACGTCGCCGTAGTGCACGCCGTTTTCGATGCGCACGTTCTGGTGCTGGCGAGCGTAGTCCTCGTTCGATTCCGACAGGCGCACCGCGGGAAAGCCCTGTTCGAGGAACGGCACCTGGTCACCGGAACGACCCCAGCGGTCGGTGCGATACACCATGCGCACATGGAAGTTGTCGAGATACTGTTCGGCCAACGCCTGCATGTAGCGCGCGAGGTTGCGCGAGGGCGAATCCACGTCGCCGCCGTGGTAGCGGCGGTACGCGGCCTGCTGCAAAGTCTCGTTGGTTTTGGTGCCTTCCGAGAACACGCGAATGGTGTGCGGATCGAACACGCCGTTGCCGCCATGGTCGTTGCCGACCATGTCGTTGTTGAGGTTGGCCTCGACGTTCCAGCCCTGGTCGACCGCGTACTGCGCGATGATCTTGCCGCCGAACAAGCCCTGCTCCTCGCCGGAATCGGCCGAGTACACCAGCGTCGCCGGGAACTTGTACTGCGACAGCACCCGTGCGGTTTCGATCACCGCGGCGACGCCGGCCGCGTCATCATTTGCACCCGGCGCATCGCCGGTCGCATCCATTACGTCGGTGCGGCGCGAATCGAGGTGCGCGGTGATCACGATCACGCGGTTCGGATCGCTCGTGCCGCGCTGGATCGCGACCACATCCATCACCTCGGCGCCGGCCTTGGGCATGCGCTCGCCCGTAAATACCTGCGCCGGCTTCACGATTTCGAGGCAGCCATCGCAGCCTTTCGAAATGGTCTCGAATTGCGCCGCCACCCAACGCCGCGCCGCGCCGATACCGCGGGTCTTCGAGGTGGTCGTCGAGAGGGTATGGCGGGTGCCGAAGCCAACCAGCGCTACATCGGAGGCGTGCAGATTGGAAGCTTTTACCGCGCCCGCGATCGCGCGCAATGGCGGATGGATGTTGACAGGGGGCGGCACAGCCAGTGCGGCAGTGGAATACAGCGCAGCGGCAAGCGCCGCAGACACGACAGGCTTACTCACCATGGTCAGGCCTCGCCGGCGTGGATTGCACAATATAGCCCCTTGCGGCAGATACCGCGCAGGGCAAAGGTCAGTGCCTTGCCAGGACGTCGGCCACACGCCATACCGCCAAGCGGCGGTCACCCGCAAGCAGGTACGGCCAGCTGCGAAACGGCGCGACGCCTTGCGGCGCAATATGGCTGTCACCCGCCAGCAGGAACCCTTCGGGATGCGCGCGGCACCACTCGGCAACATCGGCGTACGGCACCCACGGCACCGGCCGGTGCAGGCGCCCGCTGTAGCCGAACAGGCCGTTGTGCCAACCGATGTAGGCAATTGCGACATGCCGATCCAGTGACTGCTTCACGAATGCGGCTTCGGGTTGCACGTTGAGCGCCGGCAGGTAGGCCAGCACAGCTGCCAGGATCGCGGTCGAGACCAGCGCGGTCGCCGACAGGGCAAGGCCGCGCGCGCTACGGCCCCAGCTCCGCCAGACGCCTGCCGCAACGACGCAGGCCACCAGCGCCAGCAATGCAAGCAGCGGCTGCGCGTGCCAGCCAAACTGGTGCGCCGCGAGCCATGGCAGCGCGGCGATCCCGGCCCCCGCCAGCAGCGCCAGCAGCGCAAACCATCCCGGCCGCAGGAGCGCACCCGGTTGCCGCAGCAGCCACGCACCGGCCAGCGCCCACGCCGGCAGCAGGGGCAGCAGATAGTGCACCTGCTTGCCACTGATCGCGCAGAATGCGATGAATGGGGGGACCCACCAGCACACCACGAAGCGACCCTGGCGGCCGCGCCACAGGCCGCGCCAGGCCGCGATCGGGGCGCGCACGCTCAGCAGCCACGGCACCAGCAGGATGGGCACCAGCGGCAAGTACCACCATACCGGCCGGCGGTGCGCGAAGCTTTCGGCAATGCGTCCCGTCACCTTGGCGAGCAATGGGTGCCAATACGTTGGACCGGCATACGCCGCTGCGGGCAGCAACCAGCATGCCAGGGCCAACGCGCCGATCAGCAGGCCGGCCAAAATGGCGAAATACCAGCGCGCTGCATGCGTGCGGGCAGTGTCGCTCCATAGCGGCGCCAGCAAAGCCACGCCCGCGATGGCGAGCAACATCACCGGACCCTTCGCCAGCAGCCCCAACCCGGTCATCACGCCCAGCCAGACTATGCCGCGCCACCACTTGCCGGCATCGAGATCCAGCAACGCGTGCAGCGCACCCAACACCGTCAGCGACAACAGCAGGTCGAACATGATCGTGGTGCTGAAAATCGCGAAGCCAAGGCTTCCGGCGAGCAACCACATCGCCGTATCCGCGCCGCGCGCATCCATGCCGAGGCGGGTGGCCAAGCGGCGCAGCGTCAGCAGCATGCCGAGCGCAATCGCCAGCGCCTCGACCCGCGCGACCCAGGTATGTACACCGAGAATTTTCCAGCCCCCGGCGATCAACCAGAACAGCAGCGGCGACTTGTCCGAATACCACGCATGGTTGACGGTCGGCACCAACCACTGCCCGGAGTTGAACATCTCCCACGCGGCCGTGAGGTAACGCGTCTCGTCGATCGGAATCGGCGGGACGAGGATCGCCAGTGGCAGCAGCAACGCACACCACACGGCCAGCCAGCGCCACGGGTGAGGGAAGTCATCGGACGCGCTCATGTGCGGCGCAGCATATCGGATAAAGCGCAAACATTTTGCCAGCACGTGCTCATGCGCGTCGACTCAAGATCACACCGGCCGGTAGACGTCCCCGCCCTGTGCACGGAATTCGATGGCTTTTTCGGCCATGCCTTCGTCGATGGCCTGAAACGCATCGACGCCGTGTTCCTTGGCGTAATCACGCACGTCCTGGGTGATTTTCATCGAGCAGAATTTCGGCCCGCACATGGAACAGAAGTGCGCGGTCTTGGCGGCGTCCTTGGGCAAGGTTTCATCGTGGAATTCCTTGGCCTTGTCGGGATCGAGTCCCAAGTTGAACTGGTCCTCCCAGCGAAATTCGAAGCGCGCCTTCGATAGCGCGTTGTCGCGCGCCTGCGCGCCCGGATGGCCCTTGCCAAGATCCGCCGCGTGCGCGGCAATCTTGTAGGCGATGATGCCTTCGCGCACGTCGTTCTTGTCAGGCAACCCGAGGTGTTCCTTGGGCGTCACGTAGCAAAGCATGGCGGTTCCATACCAACCGATCATGGCCGCGCCGATCGCACTGGTGATGTGGTCGTAGCCGGGCGCAATATCGGTGGTAAGCGGCCCGAGTGTGTAGAACGGCGCTTCGTGGCATTTCTCCAGTTGCCGTTCCATGTTTTCCTTGATCAGGTGCATCGGCACGTGGCCGGGGCCTTCGATCATCACTTGCACATCGTGCTTCCACGCGATGTCAGTCAGTTCGCCGAGCGTGTCCAGTTCGGCGAATTGGGCCTCGTCGTTGGCGTCGGCGATGCAGCCGGGGCGCAAGCCATCGCCGAGCGAGAAGGCGACGTCGTACGCCTGCATGATTTCGCAGATGTCCTCGAAGTGCGTGTAGAGGAACGATTCCTTGTGGTGCGCGAGGCACCACTTGGCCATGATCGAGCCACCGCGCGAGACGATGCCGGTGACGCGTCTGGCCGTCAGCGGCACGAAGCGCAACAACACGCCAGCGTGGATCGTGAAGTAATCCACGCCCTGCTCGGCCTGCTCGATGAGGGTGTCGCGAAACAGTTCCCAGGTGAGTGCCTCGGCGTCGCCGCCGACTTTTTCCAGCGCCTGATAGATCGGCACCGTGCCGATCGGCACCGGCGCGTTGCGCATGATCCACTCGCGGGTTTCGTGGATGTACTTGCCGGTCGACAAATCCATCACCGTGTCGCCGCCCCAGCGGATCGACCACACCATCTTTTCGACTTCTTCGGCGATGGAAGAAGTGACTGCGGAGGTACCAATATTCGCGTTGATCTTGGTGAGGAAGTTGCGGCCGATGATCATCGGCTCGGTTTCAGGGTGGTTGATGTTGCAGGGAATGATTGCGCGCCCACGCGCGACTTCGTCGCGCACGAACTCTGGCGTGATTTCGCGCGGAATGGCGGCGCCGAAGGATTGGCCGGGATGCTGCTGCGCCAGCGCACTGCCGCGCCGCGATGCGAGATTTTGATTCTCGCGTATCGCGATGTATTCCATCTCCGGCGTCACGATGCCTTGGCGTGCGTAGTGCATCTGGGTGACGTTGCCGCCGGCCTTGGCACGCCGCGGTTTCGGCAAGCTGGGGAAACGCACGCCGGCCAGCAATTCCGCTTCCGCGTGGCGACGGCCAAACTTCGAGCTGCGATTGGGCAGTTCCTCGGTATCGCCGCGCTCGGCGATCCAGCCCGCACGCAATTTCGGCAATCCAGCCACGAGGTCGGCTCTGAACGCAGCATCGGTGTACGGGCCGGAGGTGTCGTACACCGCGAACGGCGCGTTGGCCTCGGCTCCGAACATCGCCGGGGTATCGGTCAGCACGATCTCGCGCATCGGCACGCGGATGTCATCGCGGCTGCCGCTGACATAGGTCTTGCGCGAACCGCGAATCGGCGCGGTGACAGTTTCGGAAAGCTGCTGCGCTTCGCGCAGGAGTTCGGAGGATTGGGCGTTCATGGGCGTCGGTTCCGGGCTTGAGGACAGGCAGCGGGAGCACTTCGCGAAACAGCCCCGCAGGAGGTGCGGGATCTCGCGAAGCGCCTCGCGTTCACTCAAAGCGGAGGCGCCAACCACGCGCAGCAAGACAGCGTGCGGCGAAGCTCCCTACATCGGTACTAACCGAACCAGGTTCGAAGGGTGTTTCTCAGCCGCAATCCGTACGGCACCCCCGCTTCAAGCCATCATTGAACCACGTTTGGGGTTTGCTGGCGAATTGGCGTTTTCGACCACAGGTGCGAAGCGGCGGTTGTGAAATTCAGGCCAAGGACGTCCGTTCGGTGTGACCGGAGTGGGAGACACCTGCCCTCGTCTGCCGCTTCAACGAGGCAGCGATCAGGGACGATCGCGCGACTATCTGGGCGCGTAAGCCCTGAGGAACATGTCGACCGTCGCCTGCAGGTGCGCCTCCGCCTCCTCGGGACTCGGCTGGCCACAGCCGAACAACATCCGCGCATGCTGTTCGCCCTTCAGCAATGCGAAGAACTGACTGGCAGCACGACGGGTATCGGTGATCTGGAGTTGGCTTGCTGCCACTTCCTTGTCGAGCATGCGGGCGAGCGCCGCCTGCACCTGCAGCGGCCCCGCTTCCCAGAACAACTTGGCGAGCTTGGGCGATTGCTGCGAACTGGCCACCAAGGTGCGATGCATGCCCAGCGCGCTGTCGCTCATCATCAAGTCGAAGAACGCGCGCGCGACCAACATCAACTGGTCATGCGCCGGCGCCTTCACGTCCACTTCGAACAGCGGCCACGCCAACAAGTCGCCGCAGTTGCAGCGGATCGTCTCGATGAACAGCGCTTCCTTGCTGCCGAAATGACTGTAAACGGTGAGCTTGGAGACACCCGCTTCGGCCGCGACCGCATCCATGCTGGTGCCCTCGAAGCCGTGCTGCGGGAACAACCGCTTGGCGGCCTCCAGGATGGCGGCGCGCTTTTCCAGATCCTTTGGCCGCCCTGGGCCAGAGCAGCGTTCCGGTGCAGCATTCATAGGCCGTAATCAGGTTTATCGACGTCGGGGGCGACGCCGTTATTATACGCGGCGGTACAGGTAGCTGGGCGTAGGCTGGATTTTGGCTGTCCGCGCTGTCCGAAAGGGTGTCCGCGGACACCAGTGGCATCCGGTTGCCACGTATATCTTTTTGAACGTACAGAATATTTTTGAAAATTCCGGTTGGCGCACGCCTTGCATGGCCTGCTCGGTGAACAGGCATGACCCTCGTCATGAGCGCGCGGTGACTTCCGGCACTTCGACCAACCCCGGACAACCGGCAGTCTGCACGCACGCCGTTGCGTGCGCTGTCGCGACCGGTACTTCGCGAACTTGAAAGGCATTCAACGACAACCCGCATGAACACGAATCCCGCACTCGAATTGGCCCAGCACAACATGGTGGAGAACCAGGTGCGCCCGTGGGAAGTCCTCGACGCCCGCGTGCTGGACGTACTCGCGACACTGCCGCGCGCGCACTTCGTTCCGGAACCGTGGCAGGCGCTGGCCTACGCCGATGTTGCACTGCCAATCGGCGACGACCAGATCATGCTGAAGCCGGTGGTCGAAGGCCGCATCCTGCAGGCACTGCTGCCCAGGCACTTTGAGCACGTGCTTGAGATCGGTACCGGCACCGGTTACTTCGCCGCTTGCCTGGCACGCCTGGCTGCCCGCGTGACCAGCATCGACTGCCGTGCACAATTCGTCGCCGCTGCGACCGGGAAATTGCGCGATCTCGGCATCATCAACGTCGAGTGCCAGCACGCCGATGCGCTCGCCGGCTTTGCACCGAAGCAGCCCTTCGACGCCATCGCCGTGACCGGCGCGGTGCACACCCTGCCACCGCGGTTTGGCGAATGGTTGAAAGCCGGCGGGCGGATCTTCCTCATCCGCGGCCTGGAACCGGCGATGCAGGCCGTACTGCTGCAACAGGCGCCAGATGGCGGGTGGATCGAGGAGCGCCTGTTCGAGACCGACGCGCCTTACCTCACGGGCGCTGCGCCTGTGCCGCAATTTAAACTTTGACCACGACGGCGCGTCGCAACTTTCGCGCCGCGTTCGTCCACCCAGGAAATCCAGCATGAGCTTGCGTCCCGCTTCCCGCCGCCTCGCCGTCCGTGCCTGCGCCCTTGCCGTCGTTGCGGCGTTGGGCCTGACCGGCGTAACCACCGCCCACGCCGAGGACCTGATGGCTGTCTACCGTCAAGCCGTGCAGGCCGATCCAATAGTGAAACAGGCCGAGGCACAAAATCGCATCGGCCACGAAGGCATGGTGCAATCGCGCGCGGTGCTGTTGCCGCAGATCGGTGGCAGTGTGTCGTACGGCTACAGCCACGGCACGCACGTCGATTCGACGATCCAGACTCCCAATGGGCCGGTGCTCGACAACAACTTCAACTACACCGGCGGCAGCTCCCGCACCGAATCGGTCGGCCTCCAGCAGGTACTGTTCGACCTCGGCAAGTTCGCGCAGCTGAAGGCCAGCAAGGCCAATGCCGCCAGCAGCCAGGCTCAGTACACGGCGGCGGAACAGGATCTGATCCTGCGCGTGGCACAGGCGTATTTCACCGTGTTGACCGACGAGCAGAATGTAACGTTTGCGCAAGCCAACGAGAAGGCGCTCCAGAAACAGCTTGACCAGGCCCAGGCGAAGTATCACGTCGGCTTTGCACCGATTACCGACGTGGTGGACGCCAAGGCGCAGCACGAGACCGCGGTGGCGCAAGTGATCACGGCAGAAAACGCCGTGTTCAACGATCGCCAGGCGTTGGCCCAGATCACCGGTGCGCCGGTCAAGTCACTCGACCCGCTGTCCGACACGTTGCCGATGCAGGCACCACAGCCCGACAACATGGAAAGCTGGGTGCAGGTCGCGCTGGCCAGCAACCCCTCGCTGCAGGCACAACGCGACCTCGTGCAGTCTGCGCAAAGCAACGTGACCGTCGCGCGCGCCGGGCATCTGCCGACGCTGAATGCCTCCGTCAGTTACGCTCGCAACCCCGCCTGGGGCGGCGCGGGACTGCCGTCCAACGTGCGCGCCAACAGCCGCGACCAAGGCACCACCGTGGGGATCGTCCTGGATGTGCCGCTGTTCTCCGGTGGCGCCACCCAATCCGGCGTGCGCGAAGCCATCGCCCGCCGCGACCAAGCCCACGACGTGCTGGAACAGGATCGCCGCACTGTCATCAGCAACACCCGCAGCGCTTTCAACGCGATCAAGGCCGGCATCAGCTCGGTAAAGGCCCAGAAGGCCGCTGTCGAATCGGCCAAGATTGCGCTCGATGGGACCGAAGCCGGCTACAAGATCGGTACCCAGACGATCGTGAACCTGCTGATCGCACAGGAGAACTATTTCCAGGCACAAAGTGCCTATTCGCAGGCGCGGCA
The DNA here is from genome assembly GCA_022730295.1 of Rhodanobacter sp. Classification (GTDB taxonomy): domain Bacteria; phylum Pseudomonadota; class Gammaproteobacteria; order Xanthomonadales; family Rhodanobacteraceae; genus 66-474. The sequence continues at coordinate 12,463 of DZCM01000001.1, forward strand.
CGCACTGGTGGTCAACCAGTTGAACCTGAAGTTCGCCGCCGGCACCTTGTCGGTGCAGGATCTCGCAGCGGTCAACGCGTTGCTGCAGAAATAGCTTCGTCGCGGTAACGCGCGCGCGCCACGATTCTTCCCAGCATCACCATCGTGCGCCGCAGCGCGCCGCGCTCACGCGCGCACACCGCGTGGGCGATGGCACCCATCTCGGTGAGTGCAGCCGGGTGACGCAGCAACTCCAGCACCGTAGTACCGAGCTCATGAGTCGAAGCGACTCGCCGGGCACCGCCAGCCTCGATCAGGCCGTGGGTGATTTCCTCGAAGTTGAAGGTATACCGTCCAACCACCACCGGCTTCGACAGAGCTGCGGGTTCCAGCACGTTGTGCCCACCAATCGGCACCAGCGAGCCGCCGACGAAGGCGAGATCGGCTGCAGCGAAATAGCGCATCAGCACACCCATCGCATCGATCACGAGGCACTGCGTTTCGGGACTGGCGTCTCCGCCGCCGTGGGTGGCCACCGCAAAACCGAGGCTGCGCGCGGTCTGCTCCACAGCATGGAAGCGTTCGGGGTGGCGCGCCGCGATCAGCAGCAATGCATCCGGCATGCGCGCCAGTATCGCCAGGTGGGCTTGGAACACAGCCAATTCTTCGCCCTCGTGGGTACTGGCGGCGATCCATACCGGCCGCGCCGGTCCCCAGCGCTCACGCAAGGCCGCGCCGACTTCACGTGCCCCCTTCGGCAGCGGTGTATCGAATTTGAGGTTGCCGGAAACCTGCACGCTTTCAGCACGGGCACCCAGCGCAAGATAGCGGTCTGCGTCGGCGGGCGACTGCGCGGCAATCAGTGCGACGTTGCCGAGCGTCCGGCGCACCAGTGGCCGGATCGGCCGGTAACCGCGCAGCGAACGCTCCGACAAGCGCGCATTCACCACCGCCACCGGGATCCCACGCCGTCCGCACTGATGAAAGAGATTTGGCCAGATCTCGGTTTCCATCACCACGGCCAGCGCCGGCCGGATCCGATCGAGGAAGCGGCGCACCGCGGGCGGCAGGTCGTAGGGCAGGTAGACGTGAAACACACGCTCGCCGAACAGCTTGCGCACGCGTTCGGACCCGGTCGGCGTCACCGTGGTCACCACCAGCGTGCGCGGTGCATACCGATGCATCAGCGATTCGATCAAGGGCGCCGCCGCGTTGACTTCGCCCACCGACACCGCGTGCACCCAGATTGCATCGCGCAGGCCCGGGTCCGGAAACAGCCCAAAACGCTCACGCCAGCGCCGGAAATATCCGCGATAGTGCAGCCCCCGCGCCACCAGCCGCCCCAGGATGACCGGCGTGGCCAGGTAAACCGCGGCGGTGTAGAGCAAACGCAGCATGCAGCCAGGACCGTGAACCGGGCGCAGCAGTATAGCTTTCAATGCGCGGGCGCCGCGGGGCGCGCTCAGGCGATCCAGCCGGCCAGCACGATCAGGGCCACCACCGCCAGCCATACGATCAGCACGCGCTGCATCAAGCGCCGCGCATCCGCCAACTCGGCGACCGGATCCAGCGTACTCAGCGTCGGACCGTCACCGGCGCGGATATCGGCATCGACGCCGGAGCGTGCGACCGCGCCCAGGAAATCCGGATCGAACTCCCAACCAGACCGGCCCGGTTGCCCATGCCAGGCACGCCAAGCACCAAGCACGGCATCGAAATCCGAAACCAGTGCCATCGCAAGCACCATGAGGTGCGCGGGAATCCAGTCCAGCGCCAACGCGAAACGCCGCGCGGCGTGACGGGTACGTGGATCGAGGCCAGCGTCCATCGCGGCAGTTACCCAGGCCAGCCGGTAGCCCAGCGCACCTGCAGGGCCCAGCAGGAAAAACCAGAACAGCACGCCGAACCTGCGTCGCAACGACGCCGTCACGCCCGCCTCGACCAACTCCGGGGCGGTGAATGCGCGCGGTGCACCATCCGGTACGCTGCGCAGCCGGGCGGCGGCCACGACACGCGCGGCAGCGTCTTCTTCCTCCAACACCGCTTCGAAGTCGCTCTCGAGCTCGCGCGGGCCGAAGGTATAGAACAGCATCAGGATCGCAAACGCGAGGCCAGCCAAGGTGTATATCCAACCCTGGATGAAGTGCGCGACCAACGCGCACACCAGCACCGGCAACACCAGCGCCAGCGCGACGCGCCCGCCACCCTCGGTGAAATCCAGCACGCCCAACCAGGCGCGATACCAACCGAACTGGCGCATACCCTCCATATTGCCAGGCCACGCCAGCAGCACCAGCAGCACGATCAGGGCGGCGACGAGTTCAAGGGCCATGCAAGCTCGCGTGAATTCATGGAATGTGGATGGATTCTAGCGGCGCAGTTCACCCGGCGCGTGGCAGCTTTTCGAGCTCCACGCCCGCCCGCTCACGCAACCAGTGCTCGATCAGGCGATACGAGATCGACAACGGCGAGGACAACCTGAGCGAACCGTCACCCAGTCCGGCCTTGATTGCACTGGCGGTGAACCAGCGCGCGTCTTCCAGCTCACCATCGGTCAGGGTGATCGCCCGCCCACTCGCCTGCGCCGTGAAGCCCAGCATCAGCGAAGCCGGGAAGGGCCACGGCTGCGAGGAATGGAAATCGCAATCGACGACTTCGATGCCGGTTTCCTCGCGCACCTCGCGGCGCACCGCATCAGCCAGCGATTCACCCGGTTCGACGAAACCGGCGAGCGTCGAATACTGGCCCGCCGGCCACGCGGCTTGCCGGCCCAGCAGGCAGGCGTCATTGTGCTCGACGATCACGATGATGGCGGCGTCGGTGCGCGGGAAGTGCAGGCGCTGGCATTGCGCGCAGCGCGCGCGATGGCCGCCGTCGATGAGCGCGAGCGGCATCCCGCAGTACGCGCAATGGCGGGTTGCATCCTGCCAGTTGGCAAGCGCACGCGCGTAGGCGACGAGGCCCGCTTCCGCGCGCTCGAGCTCCATCGCGATGCGGCGCAAGCTCGACCACGTTGCTGACGGCAACATTGCGTGGCTCACCGGCTCGCGCAGGGTGAACACCGGCACGCCGTCGAGCTGGCCCAGGAAATTCGTGGCGGCAGTGGCCGCGATGGCAGCGCCATCCAGCCAACACACACCTGCACCAGCGATGGGTGCGCAGCCATCCTGGTCGAACGCGAGGAAGCGCGCGGCAGGCGACACACGTTGCGCCGTCAACCAGTCTGGATTGGCGCGATACTCGGCGCAGCGATCCAGCGGCGAGGCTGTAAAACAGTTGCGGCGCGTGCGCTGGGCGGAACTCACGTCAGGCCGTAAACGAGCTGCCGCATCCGCACGTGGTTTTCGCGTTCGGGTTGTGGACCACGAACTGCGCGCCGGACAGTTGCTCGACAAAATCGACTTCCGCGCCTTCAAGATATTGCATGCTCAGCGGATCGACCAGCAACTGCACGCCGGCACGCTCGAGCACGTAATCGTCATCGCCACTCGTGTCTTCGAAGCTGAAGCCGTACTGGAACCCCGAACAACCGCCGCCCTCGATGAAGACGCGCAGCTTGAGCGCGGGATTGCCTTCTTCGTGGATCAGCTCGCGCACGCGTGCCAGTGCGGCATCGGTGACGTTGATGTTGAGATCGGGGCCTGCGGCGACGGCTTTCATGGGCGTGTCCTCGCGTCCATCATGGTGGCACCGCACAGCGCGATCAAGGCGTGGTGACGCTGATGCCATGCGCGCCGGCTTGGGCTTCGCTCCACCCCAGCTTGCGGGTCACGTCGCTGCCATGCTCGGGGTGCAGGGTGATGTCGATCCGGTTCGGCAGGAAGCCCTTGGGCAGCATGAACGAGCCACGCACCTGCTGGAAGAACTTGAAGGCGTAGACCACGCCGCCCTTGGCGCCGGACCCGGCGAGCTCGGGCCAGGCCACGGTGATCAGCTTGCCGCTGCGCACACCCTCCACCGACAAGGTCAGCGTGCCGCGTGCGGAGTCGGCGTTCTTGGCTGTGTTGATCAGCGTGGCCACGAAGTTCCACGCCGCGGTGCCCGCCACCGGCGTCAAAACGATGCTGTGCACGCCGAGTCCCGAGCGGTCGCCGTCGATACCGATCAACTTGGCGTAGAAGGCCTGCTGTTGCTTGAGCGTCTGCAGTTCACTGTCACGACTGGTCATGGCAGCGCGCAGGGCATCAAGCGTCGTGGCGGCGGTCTTCTGCTGCTGCTGCAGGCTCTGCAGCTGGCTCTGGAGTTCGACGTTGTGCGTGGCCAGTGCGCGTGCCCGCGCGGCCAATCCATTGGGCAAGCCCACACCACGCCCGAACGCCACGCCCAACGCAAACACGATCAGCACCGCCAACGCGGCCAGCGCCGCGCGGATCCGGTTTTGCCGCGGCTGCGGTTGCGCACGCAAGCGGTCGAGCCAGTGATGAAAAATCGTCGAAGCCATGCGCGAACCCGATTTGAAACCGTCGCTTATAGCCATACACGCCGCGAGGCGCAACCCGAAGGCTTGCCGAAGCTTCTCCGGCTGTGCTTGAATCCAGTCCATGATCGACGTGGACGGCTATCGCCTGAATGTGGGCATCGTGCTGCTCAACCCGCAGGGCCAGGTGTTCTGGGCGCGGCGGGTACAGCGCGACGGCTGGCAGTTTCCGCAGGGCGGCATGAATACCGACGAAACCCCCGACGAGGCGATGTATCGCGAGTTGGAGGAGGAGACGGGCTTGCGTGCGACGCAAGTCGAGATCCTGGGTTCGACGCATGGCTGGCTGCGTTACCGCTTGCCGCACCGCTACGTACGCCGCAGCCAACGGCCCACCTGCATCGGCCAGAAGCAGGTGTGGTTCCTGCTGCGGCTGCTGGACGAGGAAAGTGCGTTCCGGCTGGATGCAGCCGCGACGCCGGAGTTCGATGTCTGGCGCTGGGTGGACTTCTGGTATCCGGCCGAGCACGTGGTGGATTTCAAGCGCGACGTGTACCGCCGGGCCTTGCGCTATTTCGCGCCGCTGGTGGAAGCGGCGTGTTCGGTGGAAATCGGCGGTTCTGCTTGCGAGCGTCCCTGATCGCAGCTCCGGCGGACTCCGTTCCCGCTCGACTGTGCGAGACCCAGAACCCAACACGGCCATTGGCCTGACTTTCCACAACGGCTGCTTCGAGTCAGCATCCGGTCGCGCAAACCTACTTGACAATCATTCGCATTCGTATTTCAATGGCAACCGCCCGAGGGTCCGCCATGTACGTGTGCATCTGCAAAGCCGTTTCCGATCTGGACATCCGCCGTGCGGTAGCGCACGGCGCGTGCTCGTTCGAGGCCTTGCAGGCGGGTACCGGCTGCTCGACCTGCTGCGGCGGCTGCGAACACGAGGCCCGCGAACTGCTGGCCGACGCGCTTGAACGCGAGCAGGTAGCCCAAGCGCTGCCAATCGCGGCCTGATTCGCAGCCTGGACCTCGGCCCGAACCGCCGCCAGCGACTGCAACCGATTATCAATCCGTCACGTCGCCGCACCGGGCGTTATAGTCATGACCGTTGCGCGCATTGCGCGCGCCATCGCAGCCGGGAGTCCAGCATGCAAGGCGACGCCAAGGTCATCGAGCATCTCAACACGGCACTCGGCAACGAGTTGGTCGCGATCAACCAGTATTTCCTGCACCACAAGATGTACGCCAACTGGGGCTACCGGGAACTGGCCGAGCACGAGCGCGCAGAATCGATCGACGAGATGAAGCACGCCGACCGGCTGATCGAGCGCATCCTGTTCCTGGAAGGACTGCCGAACCTGCAGAAACTCGGCAAGCTGCACGTTGGTCAGACGCCCAGGGAAACCATCGAGTGCGACCTCAAGCTGGAGCGCGCCGCCCTGCCGGACCTGCAGGCGGCAATCGCTCATTGCGAGCAGGTCGGCGATTACGCCAGCCGCACGCTGTTTGCCGAGATCCTGCGTTCCGAAGAAGAACACATCGACTGGCTGGAAACCCAGCTCAGCCTGATCGGGCAGGTGGGCCTGGAAAATTACCTGCAAACGCACATCCGGTCGTAGCACTCGAGAGCCTTGCAGCCCAACGGATAACGGACGCATGCAACGGCGGGTCGTGCTCTCGTGGAGTTCCGGCAAGGACAGCGCATGGTCGCTGCACATGCTGCGGCAGGATCCGGACGTCGAGGTGATCGGGCTCCTGACCACCGTCAACACGACGCATCAACGCGTTGCGATGCACTCGACCCGGCTCGCGCTCGCCCGGGCACAGGCCGATGCAGCCGGACTGCCGCTGCATACCATCCCGTTGCCGTGGCCGTGCCCCAACGAGGTGTACGAACGCGAGATGCGCGGCGCGGTGGCCGACGCGGTCGCGCGCGGCGCCACGCATGTTGCGTTCGGCGACCTGTTCCTGGAAGACATTCGCGCGTACCGCATCCGGCAACTGCAAGGTTCAGGCCTGCAGCCGCTGTTCCCGCTCTGGGGTGAACCCACCGCAGCGCTCGCGCGCAAAATGATCGATGCCGGTCTGGTCGCGGTGGTGACTTGCGTGGATCCCCGGCAGCTGCCCGCCACGTTCGCCGGACGCAGGTTCGACCACGCGATGCTGGATGAGCTGCCGGCGGGTGTCGATCCGTGCGGCGAGCACGGCGAATTTCACACCTGCGTGCTTGCGGGCCCGATGTTTCGAGCACCCATACGCGCGGCAGTCGGCGAGATCGTCGAGCGCGACGGATTCTGCTTCGCAGATCTGATTCCCGACACGACTGCGCCCGATCCTGCGCAGTGACGGGCACGCCACGCTGACACGCGCGCGGCTACCCGGGTTCGCATGGCAAGTGCGGCGATCTACGACCGCTTGTAGCGCGCGCGCAAGGCGGCTGCGGCGTGGGCGTAAAGCTTGTCCAGCGCCGCCACGCTGTCCATGGGATCGACCAGGACTCCGCGGCGCGCGGCTTCCTCGACCATGCGGGCGCGGCTGGACAAGGGCACCGCGCCCAGGTTCGCGCTGGACGATTTGAGCGAATGCGCAAGCTTGCCGACCTCGGCGCTGTCGCCGCGGGCGGCCGCTTCACGCAACTTTTGCATGCGGGCATCGCCATCGCGCAGGTAGGCGTCCACCAGCGTCACCAGTTCGTCACCCATGATGTCTTCGAGATCCACCAGGGTGGTGGCGTCGAGCGTGTCCGCGGGCGGCGCGGCAACGGTCACCGCGGCCAACTTGGTGGCCGCAACGGACACCGCGACCGTTACCGGATTTGCCGCGATTGCTTTTGGTGGCGGCGCGCTGGGGGCGCCAACCGGCGCATGCTGGATCCAGCGTGCCAGCGTTTCCGCCAGTTGCTTGCGATCGAGCGGCTTGGACAAGTAATCGTCCATGCCCGATTGCAGGCAGCGCTCGCGATCGCCGGCCATCGCGTGCGCCGTCATGGCGATCACCGGCGTGCGCGGCCTGGATTCCGCGCTTTCGATCTCGCGCAGCCGGCGGGTAGCACTGTAGCCATCCAGAATCGGCATCTGGCAATCCATCAACACCATCGAATACGCGCGGCCGCGCAACTTTTCCAACGCGACCTCGCCGTTCTCGGCAATGTCGACGGTCAAGCCCACCCGCTCCAACAACTTTTGCGCGACCTTCTGGTTGACCGGATGATCCTCGACCAGCAGCACGCTGCCGGCAAGCTGGGTGTCCTTGTCGATGGCCGCCGGCAAGGCCGGCACGCTCAACACCGGTTGCACCCGCGGCGCCGGCGCCATGCCGAAGGCGCTACGCACACCCTGCCGCAAGGCGGAATCGTCGGCACGCGCCGAGGCAATGATCACCCGCGGATCAGGCGCCTCGTCCAGCCCCAGGGCCAACATGCGCAGCGAATCGAACTGGCGGTCACGCAGGAGCGCACGCAGCATGCCGGTCACGTCGCCGGCGACACTGCCCGCGTCCACCACCAGCAGGTTGAAATTGAAACTGTTGCCGAGCGGCGCGGCTTGCCGCAGGCGTGCCAGTGCCGCGCCGGTGTCGGCCACCTGGGTGGTTTCCAGTTCCAGCGCGCCGAGCACCGGCAAGATGCTGTGTGTGCGTTGCGAACTGGCCAGCAACAAGGCGCGCGTCCCAGGCAGGTGCTTGTGCGCGCCGCTGATGTCGCCCGGTGCTTTTTCGAACGGGATCGTGAACCAGAACACCGAGCCGCGGCCGGGCTCCGAACGTACGCCGATGCGCCCACCCATCAGGTCGACGAGCTTCTTGCAGATCGTCAGGCCCAACCCGGTGCCGCCGTAGCGCCGCGTCACCGAGGCATCTGCCTGCGTGAACGGCTGGAACAAACGCGCGGCGGCATCCGGTGCGAGACCGATGCCGGTGTCGCGCACCGCAAACAGCAATTCGTGCTGGGTGTCGGTTTCGTTGCGACGGCTGACCCGCACCGACACGCCGCCACGCTGGGTGAACTTGAGGGCATTGCCCATCAGGTTGGTGAGGATCTGGCGTACCCGCATCGGGTCGCCGCGCAGCAGTGGGCGTACATCGGCGTCGACGACCGCGCGCATCGCCAGGCCCTTGGCCTCGGCGGGTTTGTCCAGCAGGCGCTTCACGCCATCGACCAGTTCGCGCACGTTGAAGCTGACCGACTCCAGATCGAGCTTGCCGGCCTCGGCCTTGGAATAGTCGAGGATGTCATCGACGATCCGCAGCAATTCCTTGGCAGAAGCGTGCGAAGTGGCAAGGTACTCGCGCTGCACCGGCGTGAGGTCGGTACCGAGCACGATATCCAGCAGCGGCAGGATGCCATTCAGCGGTGTACGGATTTCGTGGCTCATGCTGGCCAGAAATTCGCTCTTGGCCAACATTGCCGATTCCGCCGCCTGCTTGGCGGCCAGCAACTCGCGCTGCACGCCGCGCAGCGACGTCAATTCCGACTGCGCCGACGCCAAGCGCGTGCGCATCGCCACATCCACTGCGTCGGGCACCACCGGCGCGCTGCTGACGCTGCGTGCTTCCCGGTCCGGGGCTGAGGTTCGCAGCAACCACAGCAGTACCAATGCCACCAGCAGCAGCGCCCACACGACCAGCCGGTGTGGATACGCGACCCACCACGTAGCCACCACGCCGGCCGCCACCAGCGCGGCGCTGGCTATCAGCCGCATTCCCAACGCCATCCCTGCCTGCGCCGATGCCATCAAGCTCCTCCTTGCCGGGACACGGGTTCCATCGCGGCTGCGGGCGGCCGGAAATAGTTGCCTTGCAACAGATCCACCTCGGCCTCGCGCAAGCGTTCGGCGCGCGCCACCGTCTCGATGCGCGGGGCGATCACGCGCAAAGCATATTTGTGCGCCACCTGCACCACGTCGGCCAGCTCCGCGTCCGGCAAGTCAGGTTGCAACTTGACGAAATCGAACGGCAGCAGCTCCAGCCAACCGGCCGCCACGGCGCCGCGATCGACCCCCGCCAGCGAGATGCGCAGCCCGATCCGCTTCAGCGCCGGCACCAATTCCACCAGCGCGCGCGGATTCGCGCGGGCGGCCTCGCAACGAAATTCCAGCACCAGTGCATCCGGCGGGATACCCGCCGCAGCCAGCTTCGCCGACAAAGCCGCGCGCCGCGCCACGTCATCCCAGCCCTGCAACGACTGGCTGGCAATCAGCGCGACCTGATCGCCGGTCTGGCGGTGCCGGGCGAGAATGCTGATGCAACGGCCCACGACCCAAACGTCCACCGCCGCGATGTTGCCCGCACGCGTGGCCGCGGGCACCAGCTCCGCCGCCAGGTATTCGCGTTCGTTGCTGCGCAGCCGCAGCAGGGCCTGATACAGGCGTTGCGCCGCGCCGCGAATCGGGATCACCGGCTGGAACGCAAGATCGAACGATCCGGTCGCCAGCGCTGCCGCGATGCGCTCGTCCAGCGCACCCGGCGCTTCGTCGGAACCTGACTGCACCACGATCTTGCCCGGCTGATTGCGCGCACTCGCAAGGGCACGCTCCACGGCCGCCAGCGCAATCGCTGATTCGCTGGTCGCGGCATCAAACGCGCAGACCGCGCAGTCGAGCTGCAACACCGTGGCCTGGGTGCCAAAACGCTGGTCCTCGACGGTGCGGGCAAGTTCGGTGGCCAGCGCCACCAATCCCTCCCGTTCAAGCATCGGCGCGAACACCAGAAAACCAACCTGCCCGTAGCGTGCAGTCATGCTGCCGCCGGGCGCTCGCGCGACGATGAATTCACCGGCCTGGGTCAGCAACTGGTCGAACTGGGTCAAGTCGCCGAGCGCACGCAGATGGCCGGAAGCGCGCAGTTCCACCGCGACCAAGCCGCCGCGCGCGGCGAAACCGCCGCTGGCTGCGAGGTGTTCGGACAGTGCGTCCAGAAGTTGCGCGCGCTCATGCAAGCCGGTGGCCGCGTCGCGGCGCCGGCGGCGGCGGGTGCGGGTGGCCGCGGAACGCGCACGTCGTACCCGATTGGTCACCGCCGAAATCAGGTGTGCCGGGCGGATCGGCTTGATCAGGAAATCGTCACCGCCGGCATCGAGCGCAGCGAACTGGCGATCTTCGTCCAGTTCTCCGGACAGGAATACGATCGGCGTATTGACGTAACCCTCGCGCTCGCGGATCAGCGCTGTGAGCTCGAAACCGTCGCAGTCGGGCATGTTGAGGTCCAGCAGCAACAGGTCGGGCTGAAAGCGGTCCAACTCTTCGAGCACCGGCAAGGATTCACTGAGCACCCGCGTTTCCATGCCGGCGCGCTTCAGGATGGCCTGCGCGAACAACGACTGCGCAGCGTCATCGTCGACGATCAGCACGCGGTACGGGCTGTCTTGCTCCACCTCCGCCAGCTCACGCGCGGCGTTCAGCACTTCGTCCGAGGTCGCGGGCAAGGCAATGCACCGGTCGGCGCCGAGGCGCAGGGCGCGCAGGCGCAGTTCCACGTCCGGCCCGCGCAACAGCGCCAGCAGTTTCAGTTGGCTGCGGGGCTCCGCGCGCGCCGCGCGCAAGGCAATGGCAAGTACGTCGAAACGCGTATCCACATCGGCGACCAGCACCGCCAGCTCGGGCGGATCGCGCTGGATCAGTTCCAGCATGCCGTCAAGATTGTCGACCAGCGCGACATCGCAGCCTTGCTGGTCCAGGCGCAGCAGCAGTTCGTTGACCAGCGGATCATCATCGTTGACGATGCGCACGCGTGGGCCACGCGCCGCGGCCGCCTGCGGCTGCGCGGCAGCCGCCTCGTTGGCGGCTTCCGGTGCCGGCGCCACGGCCTCCGGGTCGGGGCCGGAATCGACGACGCCAAGGACCGCCGCGTAGCCGGCCGGGGGCATCTCGCAAAGCGGAAACGGCCCGCGTGCGGCGAGCGCCGCGCCATCATCGTGCAGCCACGCCGATGGCGTGGAGACCGGCGCGAGGTGTTGCAGGTGCGGCCGGAGGGTATCCAGAAGTGCGTCGATTTCAGCCGTCACCGCAGGATCGGGCAGCTGCCCGGATTGCACGGTGGGGGCCAACGCGGTTTCCAGCGCCAGCAGCCGCTCACCGGTTTCCAGCATGCCATAACGCCCGCAGGTGCCGGCCAGCAAAGCCACCTCGTCATGCAGCGAGCGCATCACGTTGCAGTCCCAGCCGGTGCGACATTGCGCGCGTGCGCGCCGCAGCAGCGTTTTCAGCCGCCGTGGCAGGTGCTGACGGAACGCCGTCTGCAGCTCGGCATCCGGGTTCGGCTGGGACATCTGCGACGCCATGTAGTGACTCCCTGCGTCGGCGCACTATACCAAGCCGGCTAGCCGTGCGGGGGGAAGGCTCCTTACGGCGCCACCAGGTCAAAACGGCTTGACCACGGCCAGGATCACGCTGGCCAACAACAGCACGCTCGGGATTTCGTTGAACCAGCGCAACGCGTGCGGCGTCCAGCCGCAGCGGTCTTGCCGAAAGTCAGCCACCAGCTTCACCAGCACGCCGTGGTAGATCACCAGCAGCAGCACCAGCACCAATTTGACGTGCAACCAGCCCGCGCGCAGGTAGAACGGTTCGGCGGCGAGGGTGGCGATGCCGAACGCAATGGCGAACGCACCGCCGATGTGGGTCATCACCAGCAAGCGGCGTTCCATGATCTTGAAGCGATCGCGCAACGGCGCCTCGCTGGCCTCGGCGTGGTACACGAACAGGCGTGGCAGGTAGAACAATCCCGCGAACCACATGACTACACCAATGATGTGGAAGGCCTTCAACCACAGTGTCAGCATCTTGCAACTCCAGCGAGCAACGGATCGACCACGCCGCCACCGGCATGGGCCACTCGGCCGCCCAGCGCCGGCCGCCCCCCAATGTCCGCGTCGTCTTGCATGAACCACTAGTATGCATGGCTCGGAGGTGGCGCATGCAGGTCATCGATTGGGACGACTTTGCCAAGGTCGAACTGCGGGTCGGCCGCGTTGTCGACGCGCAGGTATTTGCCGCGGCGCGCAAGCCAGCCTATGTGTTGCAGGTCGATTTCGGCGCCGGGATCGGCGTGCTCAAATCCAGCGCGCAGATCACCGGGCTGTATCAACCTGAAGAGTTGCTGGGCAAGCTGGTGGTCGGTGTGGTCAACTTCCCAAAGAAGCAGATCGGGCCGTTGATGTCGGAATGCCTTGTCACCGGCTTCCACGACGCCGACGGCAACGTTGCCCTGTGCGTCCCGGACCGCGCGGTGCCGCCAGGCACGAAACTGATGTAAGGTTCGCACTGTTATTGGTCATATTTGCACTATTATTGTGCATGTGATTTTCGTGATACGCCTAAATCATTGATCCGCCGATGCCTGAGTTTGGCACGCCCCGTGCAATTCATTGGCCACCCTTTTCCCGTTCCGGAACTCGCCTCATGACCCCCGAAAGCATCCTCGCAACCCTCAAGACCGACAGCGTCGAATTCGTGGACTTGCGCTTTACCGACATGCGCGGCGTGCAGCACCACGTCACCTTTCCAGCACACGCGATCGATGCCGACACCTTCGAAGACGGCAAGATGTTCGACGGCTCCTCGATCTCGGGCTGGAAGGGCATCAACGAATCGGACATGGTGTTGATGCCCGATCCCGCCACCGCGTTCATCGATCCGTTTGCCGCGCACAAGCAGATGGATATCGTTTGTGACGTGCTGGAACCCTCAACCATGCAGGCCTACGGCCGTGATCCGCGTTCGATCGCACGGCGTGCCGAAGCGTTCCTGAAATCCTCGGGTGTGGCCGACACCGCGTTTTTCGGACCGGAGCCCGAGTTCTTCATCTTCGACTCGGTGCGCTGGCAAAACGACATGGGCCGGGTGTTCTACGAAATCGGTTCGGAAGAAGCAGCTTGGGCGTCGCGCTACAAGTACGAGGAAGGCAACCACGGCCATCGCCCGGGCGTGAAAGGCGGCTACTTCCCGGTGCCGCCGGTCGATTCACTGCACGACCTGCGCGGCGAAATGTGCCAGGTGCTCGAATCGCTCGGCCAGGTGGTCGAGTTGCACCACCATGAAGTCGCCAACGCCGGTCAATGCGAAATCGGGGTGAGGTTCAACACCCTGCTTTCCAAGGCCGATGACCTGCAGACCATGAAGTACGTGATCCGCAACGTTGCCCACGCCAACGCCAAGACGGTCACCTTCATGCCCAAACCCATGGTGGGCGACAACGGCTCGGGCATGCATTGCCACCAGTCGCTTGCGAAAGACGGCAAGAACCTGTTTGCCGGCGAGCTCTACGGCGGACTGTCGCAACTCGCGCTGCATTACATCGGCGGCATCTTCAAGCACGCGCGTGCGATCAACGCGTTCGCCAACTCCACCACCAACTCCTACAAGCGTTTGGTGCCGGGCTTCGAAGCGCCGGTGATGCTGGCTTATTCCGCGCGCAACCGTTCGGCCTCGTGCCGCATTCCGTATGTGTCGAACCCGAAGGGCCGCCGCATCGAGGTGCGCTTCCCCGATCCGATGAACTCGGGTTACCTCACCTTCACCGCCCTGATGATGGCCGGGCTCGACGGCATCTTGAACAAGATCGACCCGGGCGCACCGATGGACAAGGATCTCTACGACCTGCCGCCGGAAGAAGAACGCAACATCCCGCAGGTGTGCGCCTCGCTCGACGGTGCGCTGGAAGCGCTGGACAAGGATCGCGGTTTCCTTACAGCCGGTGGCGTGATGAGCGACGACTTCATCGACGCCTACATCGCGCTGAAGATGAAAGAAGTCACCGCCTATCGCGCCTCCACGCATCCGCTGGAGTACCAGATGTATTACAGCATCTGAGCACGTAGAGTCCTCCGGAGTCCGGACGACCCCAAAAGCCTCGTTGAGGCCTTGATTCTCAAGGCCTCAACCACACTGGCTCTCCGCGACTCGACATCACGTTACCTCGACTCTCGCCCCGGCGTTTCGCGCCACGCAGTTTAGGTCGGAACTGATTGCACCGCGGTCGTCGCGTGAGCGGCTCAGCGCGTGCACTCCAAAGTTTGCGCTCTCGTCTTGATTAGCTATCCTGGCACCGATCAGTTTGTCGGGGCACGCGGTGGTAGGTACAACTGAACCACACATCCGACGCTGGATGTACGCAGCGTCGTTCAACGAATTTTGCGTGTCCAACCCGGATGCGATTGCGGGGGAGCTCGCGCGCTGTTCGCGCGGCACGGTCGACCCCACCCAGCTTGCAGCTTGGCTGCAGCAAACCCGTCTGTTGCAGGCGCTGACGCTGCCTTCGGAGCTTGCTGCAGATGCTCGCATTTACTTCGAATACGAAATTCCGCGCCTTGGCCGTCGTGCCGACGTGATCCTGCTCGTCGGTCACGTGTTGTGCGTATTGGAGTTCAAGGTCGGCGCGCGTGCCTTTGCCGACGATGCGCTCGATCAGGTGTGGGATTACGCCCTCGACCTCAAGCACTTCCACGAGGCAAGCCACGCTGTGGCTATTGTCCCCGTCATGGTCGCAACCGCTGCGCCTGTGCAATCCATCGACCTGCAGCAGACGATCCACGATGACAAGTTGGCGCGTCCGGTGCGGTGCAATGGCATGCAAATATGCGAAGCAGTGATGCAGGCGCTCGCGTTTTTCAATGCGCCTCCCATTGATGCCGATGTGTGGGAGCGCGGTCGCTACCTGCCGACACCGACGATCGTGGAAGCCGCGCGTGCATTGTATGCAGGACACCACGTTAGCGAGATCTCGCGTAACGATGCCGGAGCGCGCAACCTCGCCGTCACCTCGCAAACCGTTGAGCGCATCATCGCAAATGCGAGGACGCGGCAACGCAAGGCTATCTGCTTCGTTACGGGCGTGCCAGGTGCGGGCAAAACCTTGGTCGGGCTGGACGTGGCCAACAGGCACCTCGATAGCGACAGCCAGACCTACAGCGTATTCCTTTCGGGCAACGGGCCGCTGGTCGCCGTGATGCGGGAGGCCCTGACCCGCGACAAGGTTGCGCAAGAGCGGCAGGCCGGTCGCAAGCTCACCAAGGGCGAAGCCCGCCAGGGCGTCGAAGCTTTCATCCAGAATGTGCACCATTTCCGCGACGATTGCCTGGCCGATCCCGCCGCGCCACCCGAACACGTCGTCCTGTTCGACGAGGCACAGCGTGCGTGGGACCGTGCGCAAACCAATGACTTCATGCGCCGTAAGCGGCATCTCGCAGGCTTTGACCAGACCGAACCCGAGTTCTTGATCGCCTGCCTCGATCGCCACCCTGATTGGGCTGTCGTGGTGTGCCTCGTGGGAGGCGGTCAGGAAATCAACCGTGGCGAAGCGGGCATCGGTGCGTGGCTGGACGCGGTGCTGCGCCGATTTGACACCTGGGATGTCTATGTGTCGTCGCGACTCGATGAATCCGAATACCACTGCGAAGCCTTGCTCGCCCAGGTACAACAACGCGCGCATACGCACACGGATACGGAGCTGCATCTTGGAACTTCGATGCGCTCTTTTCGCGCGGAATCACTGAGTCGGTTCGTGCGTGAATTGCTCGATCTTGAAGTCGATGCAGCGCGCGCGACCCTGAACGGGCTCGAGGGACGCTATCCGATCAGGCTGACGCGGCGACTTGATCGTGCCAAGCAGTGGTTGCGCGAACATGCGCGTGGCAGCGAGCGCTACGGCATGGTCGTGTCTGCGCATGCTGAACGCCTGAAGCCATTGGCGATCGACGTGCGCGTGGCCAGCAATCCCGTGAAATGGTTTCTGGATGGCAAGAATGACGTGCGCTCGTCTTACTACCTTGAGGAAGTTGCCACCGAATTCGACGTGCAGGGCCTGGAACTGGATTGGTCCTGCGTCGTGTGGGATGGCGACCTGCGCTACGCCGATGGCGAATGGTCGCACCACGAATTTCGCGGCACGCGCTGGAACAGCGTCCGGCAAGAATGGCGCAAGCGCTATCTTGAGAACGCCTATCGCGTGCTGATGACACGTGCGCGTCAGGGCATGGTGCTCGTGGTTCCCGAAGGCGACTCGCAGGATCCGACGCGCTGCTCCGAATTCTACGACCCGACCTATGCCTACTTGCGCGACCTGGGGTTGCGTGACCTGTAGCGCGTAGACTGGCCTAATGCGTACCGCAACCCTCCCGCTGTTCGAGGTGGCGCCTGTCGCTACTGGCGCTCGCGAAGATCTCGCGCCGGGCGCATGCGTGCTGCGCGGGTTTGCGCTGGACATCGCGACAACACTGCTTGCGGAAGTCGAACGGATTGCGGCGCGGTCGCCGTTTCGACACTTGGTGACTCCGGGCGGCAAGTCGATGTCGGTGGCGATGACCAATTGCGGCGCGGTGGGCTGGTTCAGCGATCGAAGCGGATACCGTTACACGCAACGCGATCGCGAATCCGGCGCGTCGTGGCCGAGCATGCCGGTTGTGTTCGCTGAAATCGCACGCGCCGCAGCCAGTACAGCAGGCTTCGAAGACTACGCACCGGATGTATGCCTGATCAACCGTTACGAAATCGGCACGCGTTTGACCCTGCATTGCGACCACGACGAGCGTGACCGCCGTGCACCGATCGTGTCGGTGTCGCTGGGCTTGCCGGCCACGTTCCTGTGGGGTGGCCTGGCACGCAAGGAGCCGCAACGGCGCGTGCCGCTGACCCACGGCGACGTGGTGGTGTGGGGCGGACCGGCGCGGATGCGCTATCACGGCGTTTTGCCGGTCAAGGCCGGCGAACACCCGCTGGCCGGCGCGCGGCGCTTCAACCTGACGTTCCGCGTGGCGCGTTGAACTTGCTGCTTTTGGTGCAACGCACTAGATTGGTGCAATGATCAGCGCCGCGCCGGATCCCGGTCCGTTTGAGCTGCTCGCCACTGGCGTGGCGTGGCTGGACGCGTCGTTGACGATCGCCTGGGTCAATCCGGCCTTCCTGGAGCACACGGGACTTGGCTGGTCGCGCTTGAAGGCGCGCACGCTTGCGGCGTTGCAACCCGGTGGCGCGCACCTGCACGAGCGGGCGCGCACGGCTCAGCGTGACACCGTTGCCTCCACGCTCACAGGCGCAACTGTGTGCGCAGCACCAGCTCGCGAAGTGCAGCTGGATTTTGCGTTTACGCCATGCGCCGGCGGCGTGCTCATCGAGGTCCATTCAGCATCAACCCAATCCGGTGCACCGAAGATTTCCGAATCGCTGCGCGGTTTCGCGCATGAAGTGCGCAACCCACTGGCGGCGATTTCAGGCGCCGCGCAGTTGCTGCAGCAGGACGCCGGCGGCGCGCGGCAGTTCGGGCTGGCGCAGTTGATCCGCGACGAAGCCACGCGGCTGGCGGCATTGACCGAACGCCTGCTCGGCGCGCGCGAGGCGATGACGACGCGCACGCTGAACGTGCATGCCTTGTTGGAGCGCGCCGCGGAAATGCTGGAAGCCGCACGCATGCCGGTCACGCTCATCCGCGATTACGACCCCAGCCTGCCGGCCTGGCACGGCGATCCCGACCGGCTGCTGCAAGCGGTGATCAACCTCACCCGCAACGCGATCGAAGCCCACGCGCAGCGGATCGTGTTGCGCAGCCGCGCCGAGGCCGGCTGGCGTGACGCGCGTGGCCAGCGGGTGCCCGCGCTGCGCATCGAAATCGAGGATGACGGCGATGGCGTGCCCGCTGCCATCGCGCAAAATCTGTTCGCACCGATGGTGTCCGGACGCGCCGACGGCAGCGGCCTCGGCCTCGCGCTGGCGCGCGCAATCGCGCGCGAGCACGGCGGCGAGTTGACCTGGTCGCCGCGTGCAACCGGCACCTGTTTCGTATTGCTGTTGCCGCGTCATCCCCGCAGCGGAGAATCCGAATGAATCAGGTCTGGATCGTCGACGACGACCGCAGCATCCGCTTCGTGCTGGCGACAGCCTTGCGCGATGCGGATTTCCGGGTCGCGGAATTTACCAACGCCGAAGACGTGCAACGCGCGCTGCGGCGCGATACACCGGCACTGTTGCTGTGCGATGTGCGCTTGCCGGGCGCGGATGGCCTTGCGCTGTTGCGGGAGGTGAAAGTCACGCATCCGGAGCTTCCGGTGCTGGTGATGAGTGCGTTCACGGATGTGGTGACCACGGCGGCGGCGTATCGCGAAGGTGCGGTCGACTATCTCGCCAAACCCTTCGATCTCGAGCGCGCGCTCGCATCAGTCCGGCGTGCACTCACCGAGACCGTACCAACCGCAAGCGCGGTGCGCGCAGCGCCGCCGCGGCACGCGCTGCTGGGGGAAAGCGCGACGATGCGCGAAGTGTTTCGCCTGATCGGACGGGTCGCCGCAAGCGACCTCAACGTGCTGATCACGGGTGAGACCGGTACCGGCAAGGAATTGGTCGCACGCGCGCTGCACGAAGAAAGTGCGCGCCGCACGCGCGCGTTCGTGGCGCTCAACACCGCCGCGATTCCCGCGGAATTGCTGGAATCGGAATTGTTCGGCCACGAGGCCGGTGCCTTCACCGGCGCCCAGCGGCGCACGGCTGGGCGCTTTGAACAGGCCGAGGGCGGCACCTTGTTCCTCGACGAGATCGGCGACATGCCGCTGGCGCTGCAGACGCGCCTGCTGCGGGTGCTGGCGGGCGGCGAGTACTACCGCGTCGGCGGCCGCGAATTGCTGCGCAGTGACGTGCGGGTATTGGCGGCAACGCACCAGGATCTCGAAGCCAAGGTAGCGCGCGGCGAATTCCGGGCCGACCTGATGCACCGCCTCGACGTGGTGCGCATCCACCTGCCGGCCCTGCGCGAGCGGCGCGCCGACGTCCCGTTGCTGGCGAAAACCTTTCTCGCCGAAACGGCGCGCGAGCTGAAACTGCCGGAAAAGCACTTCACCCCGTCCGCCTTGCAGGCGTTGGCGAAACTGGATTTCCCCGGCAACGTGCGACAACTGGAAAACCTCTGCCGCCGGCTCACCGTGATCGCGCCCTGCGCCAGCATCCGGCGTGAAGATCTGCAGGAGCATTCGTCTGCGGCGCCACTGCATGCCGCTGCAGAGCCCGCCTGGGAAGCCGCCTTGCGCGCGTGGGCCGATGCGCAACTCGCGGACGCCACGCCAGACCTGCACGCGCAGGCGCGCGCGCGCTTCGACCGGGTGATGTTGGACGCGGCACTGGCCGCCAGCGGCGGGCATCGCCAACACGCTGCACAAGCCTTGGGGCTTGGACGCAACACCCTCACGCGCAAGCTGGGTAGTTCGCGCAGCCACACGAAGGACGCACCATGAATACCGCGATCCAGATACGCACAGCCACCCCTGCCGACGTACCGTTCCTTGTTGCCTGCAATGCCGCCATGGCACTGGAGACCGAACACAAAGCGCTCGACCACGAGGTGTTGACGCGCGGCACGCAGGCGCTATTCGACGATCCGCGGCGCGGGTTTTATCTCGTCGCCGAAGATGCCGGCGAGCTGGCCGGCTGCTTGCTGATTACCTACGAATGGAGCGATTGGCGCAACGGCAATTGGTGGTGGTTCCAGAGTGTCTATGTGACGCCAACGCAACGCCGGCATGGCGTGTTTCGCGCCTTGTACGCCGGCGTCGAACGGCGGGCGCGGGAAGCTGGCGCGATCGGACTACGCTTGTACGTCGAACGCGACAATGCTCATGCGCAGCAGACCTATCGCGCGCTCGGAATGGAAGAGGAGCATTACAAGATGTTGCGGCGGCCGTTCCGATCCCTCGCATAAGAGCGTCGGGAGGCGCGACACGCGATTGCGAGAACCTGACACAACGGCCGCGGCTTCGCCGCTCCTACAATGAAACTTCAGCACAAAGGAGCCGCATCATGATTCAGCAAACCCGCCGCGTGGCCGTGCTGGGCGGCACCCGTATCCCGTTCTGCAAGCGCGACACCGCGTATTCCGATCTCGGCAACTTCGGGATGTCGGTGAAGGTGTTGGGTGCGCTGGTCGAGAAGTTCGGGCTGCAGGGCATGGAACTCGGGGAAGTCGCCTTCGGCGCGGTGATGAAGCATCCTGCCGACTGGAACCTCGCGCGCGAAGTGCTGCAATCCTCAGGCCTTGCAATGACCACGCCAGGCCTCACCACCGCGCGTGCCTGCGGCACCTCGCTCGACAACGCGATCCTCGTCGCGCAGAAAATCGCAACCGGACAAATCGAGGCCGGCATCGGCGGCGGCTCGGACACCACCAGCCAGGTACCGCTGACGTATTCGAACCGGCTGCAGCAGCGCTTGTTGGATTTGAATCGCGCGCGCTCGTTCGGCCAGAAGTTGCGCGCCGCGACACGTGGGTTCCGCCTGCGCGAACTGAAGCCACAAGTACCGGGCGTGGTCGAACCGCGCAGCGGCCTGTCGATGGGCCAGCATTGCGAGAAGATGGCGCGCGAATGGAAGATCGGCCGGGCGGCGCAAGACGAGTGGGCGCTGGCGAGCCACCAGAAACTTGCTGCCGCCTACGACGCCGGTTTCTTCGATGACCTGGTGGTACCGTTCCGCGAAGTCTCTCGCGACAACCTGCTGCGCGCCGACACCACGCTTGACAAGCTTGCCTCGCTCAAGCCCGCGTTCGATCGCAAATCGGGCCAAGGTACCTTGACGGCGGGAAATTCCTCGGCGCTCTCCGATGGTGCGTCAGCCGTGTTGCTGGCGAGTGAAGATTGGGCGCGCGCGCGCAATCTGCCGGTGCTGGCGTATCTCGTCGACGCGGAAGTCGCCGGCGTCGACTACGTGCACGGCGAGGGCTTGTTGATGGCGCCGACCATCGCCGCACCGCGCATGCTGCAACGCGCGGGCTTGACGCTGCAGGATTTCGACTACTACGAAATCCATGAAGCCTTCGCGGCACAGGTGCTGTGCCAGTTGCGGGCGTGGGAATCGGCCGACTATTGCAGGAACCGCTTGGGCCTTGACGCGCCCTTGGGTTCAATCGACCCGGCGAAAATCAACGTCAACGGTTCCAGCCTCGCCACCGGGCATCCATTCGCCGCAACCGGCGCGCGGATCGTGGCGACACTCGCAAAAATGCTGGCACAAAAGGGCTCGGGCCGCGGGCTGATTTCGATATGCACGGCGGGCGGCATGGGCGTGGTGGCGATTCTGGAACGTTAGCGGGGTGCTGAAAATCAGCGGGCCATGGATGTTCCGCCGCAAATCAAGCAACGCAAGCGCTGGATCCGGCGAAGCCGGGTCCGGAGATACGCCGGTCTCGGCGCGTTGACTGCGCCCGAGGAGCGACGCGAACAGCGCAGCTGGCCCGTAGGGCGAGCGCCAGGGACGGCGCGAGCAAAGCGTGCAGAGCCCGCCCCGGACTTGATCCGGGGACAGCACGTTTTCAACCACCTGCTAGCAAGAACACCCGTCTCTGCCACGGATCAACTCGGATTGACACGGACAAGCGCGGATAAAAAGTATCCGTGTGAATCCGTGCAAATCCGTGGTCAAAACGCCTACGTTTGGGTATACCGCGACGGCGTGAACGGGCGTCGACGCTCAGCCGATCTTGAACAGCGTCGGCTTCCACGCGCCACTGGCATAGGATTCCCGGCGGCGACGGTGCATGCGGGCAATCGCCTCGGCAGCGCGGGCATCGGCCCAGTCGGTGCGCTGCACCATCAGCGTCGCGGGATCTTCGCCGCGTGAACGGGCTTCTTCATCGCGCCACACGCAGAAATCGTCGTAGGCTTCAATTTCGAATTGCAAATCCTGCCGGCACAACTCGATCATGATGGCGTCGTCGAGGAAACCCAGCACCGGTACCTCGTCCGGAATCGCATCCATCGGATCGGCAAGATACGCCAGGGCCGCCAACACCCGCTTGCGGTCATCGTCGGGCAGGCCGAACCCGGCGTCCTTGGCCATCGAAATCAACGACTCCACGCTACCGAGACGCTCGGCAATGAACGGCGGCGGCTTGGTGCCACTTGACTGTTCAAGCAGCGCTTGCGCGGCAAGGATGACCTCGCCGGGATCACGATCGGCGATTTTGCTCTCGACATCGTGCATGCCCTTGATGAAGAACTGCAGGTCGTCATCGCTCAGCTGGATGTTGATGTCCATGGGCATGGCAGTAACCTTGTCTGGATGGCTAGTTGGCCAGCCTAGCGACAGGGCCGGTTGCCGTCAATCGGGCGTCACAGGATTCCCTGGATGCCGGCCCCGAACGCGACCACGAAGCGCGCGGCGATCGCCGTGAGCGAGAGGTTCACTTCGGGGAAGTCGCCAACCGGCTCCCAGTTGTCGAGGAAGGCCGGATCGTTGGCCGCCACCGGCGTGCCGCCGGGCTTCAACTGGTAATCGGTGGAGTAAGCCCACGGCCAGATGTCGAAGATCGGCAGCTGCCGCGACAGGTCGCCGATGACCTGGCTGGCATCACCGATGATCGGAATGGGGTGCCGCGGCGCCACCAGCCAGGCGTTGCGTGGCGCGGCGTCACGCAGGATCGCGGCGCGCAATTGCCCGGCGAACACCGGGTCGGGAATGATCACGCCCGACTCGGTGTTGTAGTTGGCCGAGCGCGGATCGAAATTGTGCGAGCCAACCATGCCGATCTTGTCGTCCACCACCAACGATTTTGCATGCAAGCTGATGCGCGGCCCGGGGTTGCCGGGCTCGATCGGCGCGCGCCCGCCGCGGTGCGGCGACGAGGTTTCCGAGCCGATTCCGGACAACCGCGCATAGTCGCCCAGCATCTCGGCGGCGGCGGCCGGGTGCGGCATCAGTTCATGGATCTGGAAGCCGTAGTCGACCAGGAATTTCTTGTGGTGCTTGTAGGTGAGCGCGTACACCGGCATGGCATCGGTCGTGGCCAGCGAATTGGTGGAAACGATCACCTGTACCGGCGGTTGCTTCTTCTGCAATTTCCGGAAGATCCTGCCGGCGCGACGCGTCAGCACGAGGTAGGGCGTCTGCAGCACGATCTGGTTTTGCGCACCGGCAATCATCGTCATCAAGTCGCGGGTCAATTCGCGCGAGTCCGGGCCATGCACGGCCTTGGCCTTGGACGGCAGGTCGTAGAAGTAATCAACCAGCCCTACGTTGAGGCTGTGGCTGACAAGGTTGGCCTGCAGCCAGGCCGGGTCTTCGGCCCGGGCGCGCATCCTCGCAACGCGTTGCGGGTCGGCGAACACAGGTTCCGTCCACGGCTCGGCGTCGAACGGATGGCGCAGGATTTCAGCGTTGACGTCGCGCAAGTGGGTCAGCGGCACCGCGCGCTTGGTGTGCCAGAAGATCCTGAAACTTTTCGCCATCTGCGCGCCGGCCGGACCTGCGACGATCACGTCGCGGTCGAGGAAATCCATCTGCGGATCCCAGTCGAAATACGCGTCCTGGTAATTGCGGCCGCCGACGATGCCGACTTTGCCGTCCACCAGGAACAGCTTGTTGTGCATGCGCTGGTTGAACTTGTTGAAGCAGCACAGCAAGCTGGCCGCGTACTCGACGTAGTTGCTGTGCGCGGCGTCGAAGGTCGGGTTGTACAACTTGATGGTGAGGTTGCGGCTGGCTCGGGCGAGGCGCGAAAGCAGGTCCGGATCGTTCAGCGAACTCAACTGGTCGGCGAGGATGCGCACCTTCACGCCGCGCCGCGCCGCCTTCACCAGTTCGTCCAGCACCAGCATGCCGGCGTCGTCGCGCGCCCAGATGTAGGTCTGGATGTCGATCGAGCGCTGCGCCGCACGGATCAGGTTGATGCGCGCCGCCAGTGCGTTCTGGCCGATGTTGAGCAGGGTGACCGTGTTGTGCGGCTGGGCGGGCGTGGATGCGGCGATCGCGGCATCGGCCTGCGCCATGAAGGGCGAGGGCTCCGCGCAGCGATCGGCACGCGCGCAATCGACCCAGCTGTCATCGGAAACCGCGACGATGCGATCCGCGTGCTGGATGCGTTTGGGCGACAGCGGTACGCAGCCGGCCAGCAACAGCACCAGCAGGGTGAGCCAGCATCCGGATTTTGCCGTCAGGCTCCTTGGCATCCGCTCAATGATACGGGACCCACCGGGCGCGCGGCGCACACCGCTCACGGGTGATTGCAATCCAGGCACGGCAACAGCACGATCCGCAGGCGCAGTTCGACCTTGTCGCCCACGATTCCGCGCCAGGCATGCATGCCAAAATCGCTGCGCGACAAGCTGCCCGACACATGGATCACGCACAACAACGGTTGTTTGGGACATTCGGAGGCTTGCAGTGAGAAGGTGACCGGACGGTGCACGCCGTGCAGCAGCAACATGCCGCGCACGGCGCCCCCGGTCGCCAGCTCGGCCAACGGAAACGGATCGGAATCAAAGCGGGCGAGCGGAAAACGCGCGGCATCGAAGAAGCGCGGTCCGAGCGTGGGCTGGCGCGCCGCGTGATCGTCCATCAGCAAGCCGGCGACATCAATGCTGGCGGTCACTGCAGCCAGATCGTCGCCGGACGCGGTGTCGATCTGGCGCAGCGTGCCTTGCAACTGTGGAAAGGTGCCCCGCGCGTGCGCGAACCAAAACTTGCGCACGCTGAACCTGGCTTGCGAGCGGGCCGAATCCAGCGGCCACGTTTGGCTTCCGGCAGCGGGTGCAGCGAGCGGCGCCAGGCACGGCAACAGCAAGGCCAGCGCCAGCACCGCACGAATCACGGCGACCAGAAATGCCGCAGCTGGCCGTGGCCGGGTTCGAGCGTGTCGTCGTCCAGCCGGATCCACGCCAACGCCGCCGGGGCCATGCCGCGGGCCTCGCTGGAGCGGCCTTCGGTCAGCAGCGCCAGCAGTTGCTCCATACCGGGATTGTGGCCGACCAGCAGCACCTGATGCGCGTCCGGAGCATGGCTCTCGATCAGGTCCAGCAACTCCCCCGGCGAGGCCTGATACAGCGCCGGCAGGAACCGCGGTTGCGGCATGCGCAACACCTTGCCCACGGCATCCGCGGTCATCTGGGCGCGACGCGCCGATGAACAAAGCACCGCGTCGGGCGCCGCGCCTTGTTCGGCCAACCAGGTACCGGCGGCGCGCGCCTGCGCTTCACCGTGCAAACTCAGCGGCCGCTCGCTGTCGCGGCTGTCGGGGCCACCCTGCATCGGTTCGGCATGCCGCAACAACAAGACTTCACGCATGTTGGGATCTACTCATGGATTGGAACCGCCGGCGGCTGCCGGCTGGAACGTGGCGGGGGCTTCTGTTGGAACGTGATTATCGCGCAGCGTCGCCAGGATCAGGCTCAATTCGGTGCCGCCATGGCTGGCGTTGGCCAGCCACTGCGCAGCCAGCGTGGGATCGACCAGGGCATGCTGCAGCAGGGCCGAATATTGCTGGATCTGCCAGGCGAGATTGCGCGTGGCCTCGTCAGCTTGGCCTTTGGCATCAGGCTCGAGCGTGCCTTGCAGATGCAATCCCGCCGCGCGTGCGACCGGACTGGAACCCCATTGCAGGGTGTGCGCGAGCTTCAGACAGCCGGCCTTGCGCGCAGCGTCCATGCCGTCCGCCTGCGGATCGCACAGCTGCAGCACCGGGTCGAGATTCGGGCGCGGATAGTTGCCGGTGCCCGTGATCGCGACCAGCACGCGCACGCCCGCGGGGTTGTCGGGCTGCCCGTCGTGGGCACCCTCCATGGTGTCGGCCAAAGGCGGCAACACCTGCAGCGCGGTGGTGGTGCCCGCCAGCGCTTTGCCGTAGTAGTCGTCGTACGCGGTTGCCGCGGCAGCCTTGGTGAGCGCCGCCAGCTCGGCCTTGCTGTCCTTGTCGGCAGCCGCGAGATCCAGCGCCACCAGCCATACCGCGGCGTTGCCGGCAGCGTCTTGCTGGAGGTGCTTGTAGGCCTCGGCGTTCGGGCAATCGGACTTGTCACTGCAAAGCCCGAGGCGCAACCACCACGTCGCGGGGCCGGCTCCTGGCGCACCGCTGGCGCGTGCGCTCAAGGCGTTGAAGCTGAGCGCCGCGATTTGATTCTTGAAGGGGCGCGTCAACAAGGCGGCACCCAGCAGGTAGTCCGGGTCGGCGCGCAGCGCCGCCACGTTCACCACGTCCTTCTGAAACTGGTGGATCGCATCGACGCGCTTCTGGTCGGCGGGTGCGATTTGCGGTTCCGCTGCCGGCTCTGATGCCGTGGATGCGGGCGCGGGCGCGCTGGTCGCTGGCTCTGGCGCAGGCGCAAGGAGTTGTGCGCGGGCAGGCGTGGCAATCGTTCCCGCGAGCAGCAGCAAGGTGAGCGAGACGGCGATGCAGGCAGTGTGGCGCATGGAGAATTCCAGGGCGGCGGTTGGTTGAGGCTAATGGTGTCGCATGAACTCTGGCCAGCCAGACGCAGGCAGACCAGAGCCGGCGTCTTCAGGTGCCCAGCGCCGCGCGCATGAATTCAGGTTCGGCCAGCGCGCCGCGATGAATGCCGGCGTTGTAATAACGCGTCGCGAAAGGCTTGTTCGCGGCATCGTGTTCGCGGAAACCGTCGAACGGCGCGCCCTTGCGCGCCATGGTGCAACTCCACCAGCCGGTCGGGTAGCACGGCTGCGGGAACGGCAGGGTGCGCGTGGCGGCAAAGCCGACGCCGCGCATTTCCTTGTGCATCGACTTGATGAGATCCAGCAGCACCAGGGGCGATTCCGATTGCTGGATGAGAATCCCGCCCGCGCGCAACGCCCGGAAGCAGCTGGCGTAGAACTTCGCGTTGAACAAGCCTTCCGCCGGCCCCACCGGGTCGGTGGAATCCACGATCACGACGTCGAGCGAGGCGGGCGCCGCATCGGCCATGTACTTGATGCCGTCATCGAACAGCAGTTGCGCGCGCGGGTCGGCGTTGGATTCGCACAACTCGGGGAAATACTTTTCGGCCAGCCGGGTCACGCGCTCGTCGATGTCGATCTGCACCACCGATTCGACTTCCGGATGCTTGAGCACCTCGCGCAGGGTGCCGCAATCGCCGCCGCCAATGATCGCGATGTTCTTCGGCGCGGCGTGGGTGTAGAGCACCGGGTGGGTCATCATTTCGTGATACAGGAAATTGTCGCGCGTGGTCAACATGGTGCAGCCGTCGATCACCATCAGGTTGCCCCAGTCAGTGGTCGCGTAAATTTCGATGTGCTGAAACGGCGTTTGTTCCTCGGCAAGCTTGCCGGTAATGCGATAACCGATCGCGGAGCCGGACGATACGTGCTGCTCGGTGAACCAGTTGCTGGACGCGGACATGTGCAAAACCCGGATGGCGAACGGCCGATTGTAACGGCCAGCCGCGCGCTACGCGTTACAATGGCAGCAGTCGATCCCGCGGCGAAGCTGGCTTCCGATCGACGACTGCCCTGCGTCAAGGCCCGCCGCTGCGACGTTCTGACACCTCGTTATCCGGAGAGTCTCGATGACGAACGCCTGGAACGTGGCGGCTGCCCGTGACACCTGGTCCGTCGCCCACTGGAGCGACGGCTACGTCGATATCGGCGACGACGGTCGCGCCGTGATGCGCCCGCGCGGCGCGGTGGGCCCCGTGATTGCGCTCGACGACGCGGTTGCGCGCGCGAAAGAGCAAGGTCTGCGCCTGCCGCTGCTGCTGCGCTTTCCCGACATCCTGCTGGATCGGCGCGCCCGCCTGCGCGCAGCGTTCGCTGGCGCGATGCGCACGCACGGCTACCCCGGCGGCTATACCGCGCTGTATCCGATCAAGGTCAACCAGCAGCGCGCGGTGGCGGAAACGCTGGCGCAAGGTCCGCTCTCGCCACGCGCGGCGGGTACGGGCTTCGGCTTGGAAGCCGGTTCCAAACCGGAATTGCTGGCGGTGCTGGGGCTGGCGCAACCAGGTTCGCTGGTGGTGTGCAACGGCTACAAGGATGCCGACTACATCCGCCTCGCCTTGATCGGCCGCAAGCTCGGCATCGATGTCGTCATCGTGATCGAGAAGCCGTCTGAACTCGACCACGTGATCGAGCAATCGCGCGCACTCGGCGTCGAGCCGAAACTGGGCGTGCGCGTGCGACTGGCGTCGCTCGGCGCCGGCAAGTGGCAGAACACCGGTGGTGACAAGAGCAAGTTCGGGCTCACGCCGGCGCAATTGCTCGCGCTGGTCCAGCGCCTGCGCGATGCAAATCTGACACACACCATGCGCCTTTTGCATTTCCACATGGGCTCACAGATTTCCAACCTGCGCGACATCTCGGCAGGCATGCGCGAGGCAGTACGGCATTTTGCCGAGCTGCGCGCGGCCGGTCTGCCACTGGACCAGGTGGACGTCGGCGGCGGGCTTGGTGTCGACTACGAAGGCACGCGCTCGCGCGGCGAGTGTTCGATCAACTACGACCTCGACCAATACGCCAACGCGATCGTGGCGCCGCTGGCGGCCGCGTGCGCGGAATGGCAACTCGAACCGCCGCACGTGCTCACCGAATCCGGGCGTGCGATGACCGCGCACCATGCAGTGCTGGTTGTCAACGTCAGCGAAGTCGAGGCCGCGCCCGATGGCGCGGTGCCGGCGGTTGCCGAGGGTGAAGCGCCGGTGCTGCGCGCGTTGCGCGACACGCTGGCAGCACTGGATGGGCGCCCGGTGCGCGAGGTGTGGCAGGACGCGCAGCAATACTTGAACGAGGGCCAGTTGCTGTACGCGCAGGGCGCGCTCGATCTTTCGCAGCGCGCAACGCTCGACGCGTTGTTCCACGCGATCGCGCTGGGCGTGCGCGCACGGCTCAAACCTGACGAACGTTCGCACCGCGAGATCATCGACGCGCTCGACGTGAAGCTGGTCGACAAGTATTTCTGCAATTTTTCGGTGTTCGAGTCGATCCCCGACGTGTGGGCGATCAAGCAGATCTTCCCGATCATGCCGCTCACAAGGCTGGACGAAGAACCGACGCGGCGCGGCACGCTGGCCGATCTCACCTGCGATTCCGACGGCCGCGTCGACACCTACGTCGAATCCGGCGACCTCGACGTCAGCCTGCCGTTGCACGAGCTGCGCAAGGGCGAACCCTACCGGCTCGGGATCTTCCTCATCGGCGCGTATCAGGAAACCCTCGGCGACATCCACAATCTGTTTGGCGACACCGACGCGGTGAACGTGCGCATCGACGACGGCGGTTTCACCCTCGACGGCGCGCGTCGCGGTGATTCTTCGGACATGCTGCTCGACTACGTCGGTTACAAGCTCGACGCCCTGCGTGCGACCTATCGCGCCAAGATCGCCGCTGCGGATATCCGCGGCGAGTCTGCAACAGTCATCGAAGCCGCGCTGGAAGCGGGCCTCACTGGTTACACCTACTTGCGGGAAACCTGAGTGCAGACGCTCATCCCAATATGCGCATTCCGCGCACGTTTTCGAAGTCGCGGTCGTGCGTCACCAACGCGTCGGCATTGATCGACAAGGCACTGGCAAGCTGGATGGCATCGGGCAGTTTCAGCCGGCAGGCCGCGCGCAAGCGCGCCGCGCCCTCGGCAATGTCGCTGTCGAAGTTGACCACCTGCCACGTTTCCAGCACCTTGCGATAGCGCCGCGCCAGCGCTTCCTCACCCGCTGCGAGCGGGCCGGTCAAGACCTCGGCAAGCGTGACCGTGGTCACCGCCAGCGCGATTTCGCCCGCGGCGTGCCGCTCGAACAGCGGCATGAATCGCCGCGCCAACTTCGCGTGCGCTTCCAGCACGTAGATGATCGGGGCGCTGTCAACCAGCAGCAGCGCGCCGGCCGGCAACGCGGCCGCGTCTAGCGCTTCCATTCGTCGCGCAGGCGGGCAATGGTTTGTGCGCTGCCGCGCCCCCACAGACCGCGACCGCTGCCAGCCAACGCCGTCAGCGGGATGGGTTGTGCCGACTTTGCCAGCGCCGGCGGCACCACGGCCGCCACCGCGCGGCCGTGGCGCGTGATCACAGTGCTTTGCCCCGCGGCGGCGGCGGTGAGGATCGCCGGCAAATGCTGGCGGGCTTCCTCGACGCCTTTGTGTTGGTAGGTGCGTTCCATGGGCGTACTGTACAGTTCGTACAGATTGGAGTCAAGGCCCAGTGGATGCCGCAGCGCCGGCAGTCGGGATCGGATAGATCACCGCGGGTTTGTACTTCGCGTATTTTTCGAGCAGCGCCTGAAAGCCCGGGTCGTGGCGGATCGGGTCCCAGACCGGATCCAGCCACAGCAGCACGGGCGAATAGTTGACGCCAATGCCGGGGCTGGCCAGTGCTTTGGCCAGTAAAGGCACGGCAAGATCAGGACGCCGGGCCTCGGCAAAGAGGCCGGCGTTGAATTCCGCAAAACCGGCGCGCACGGCCGGATCGGGTGCGACGTTCGCCGCCTGCGCGCGGGCGATGGCCGCCAGGCCCTCTTTCGTCTGGCCGAGTCCGAGTTCGGCGTCGGCGATACCCTCCCAGACTCCCGCGAGATAGCCGTTCTGCGCCTGCTCCGACTTCGCCAATTGCGCGCGCAACGCGGCCAGCGCCTGCCGGTATAAGGGTTGCGCCTTGGCGGTCTCGCCCAGCAGCCGGTACAGATCGGCCTGCTGCAGCGCCTTGGAATTGCCGAAGGCAAGGATGAAGTTGTCCGGGGTGTCCGGGATGGCATTGAGCTGCGCCAGCGCCTCGGCGTACTTGCGCTGGTAGGCGAGAAGCGTCACGCGCAGTGTTTGCATCGCCGGCTCGTCGCCCTCGGCCGCCTGCAGCGCCCGCGCGACATCGCCGCTGCCATAGAGGATCGCCAGGGGGTAGCTGGACTTGGCGGCGACGTTGTGGGGATCGATCGCCAAGGCGCGCTGCCACCAGTCTTCCGCCTCGGGATAACGGCTGACCATCATGGACGTCGCGCCGATTTCAAAAGCCAACGCGCTGTTGCGCGGATCGAGCGCGAAGGCTTTCTGCAGTGTCGCCAGCGCGGCGTCATAGCGGGTCTGCTTGCGCTGGCCGTAGCCGATCGCGGTGAGCGCGGCACTGTCGTTGGGACGCAGGGCCAGCGCTGCGCCGAAGGTCTTGAGCGCGGCCGCGAAATCGCCCTTGCCGTAGTAATCGCAGTAGCCGAGTGCGAGCAGGGTGGCCACGCTGTGCGGGGCGAGCCTTTGCGCGGCCTCGGCATCGGCGCGCGCCTGCCGGGTGAGGGCGGCAACGTCCTCGCCGCTGAGATAGGCCAGCTTGCTTTCCACGTAGGACAGTCGCGCATAGGCCAAGGCGAAGCCGGGGTCTTTGGCGATCGCCTGCCGATACAGGGGGATCGCGGCCCGCCAGCCGCTGAAGTCGTTGGTGGAGTAGTTGGCGTTGGACAGTTTGGCTTGATACTCGGCGCGCAGGAACAGATCCATCGCCGCCTGATTGGCGCTGGGCGCCTTGGCCAGTTGCTCGACTTGAGCGGGCGAGAGTTTGGCGTTGAGGGAGCCTGCGATTTGCGTCGCCACCTCGCCCTCGACGCCGAACACGTCGGTGAGCGTGCGGGTATAACTCCTGGCCCACAGGTGGCTGTCGCTGGCCGCGTCGATCAACTGCACGTTGATCAGCACCTCGTTGCCCTGCTTCTGCACCGAACCTTCCAGCAAGGTGGCCACGCCCAGTTGCGCGCCGACAACTTTCAGGTTTTGCGGATGGCTGCCGTAGCCTTGCGTCGAGGTGCGCGAGATGACCTTCAAGTCGCCGATGTCGGCGAGCTTGGTCAGGATCAGGTCCTGCATGCCGGCCACGAAGTATTCGTTGTTCTTGTCGTTCGAGAGATTCTCGAACGGCAACACCGCGATGGATTTGGCGGGGACGGCGGCCGCGGTTGCAGCAGGCGACCTGGTCGTGGCCGTGCTGGCCGGGGCTGTGCCGGCTGCGCCGCGCATGCCCTTGTGCCAGATGAGCTGATTGCCCAGCAGCAGGATTACCGCCACGGCCAGCACCGCGATGATGGCGAAATCCAGCCGACGGCCGGTGCGACGGGCAGTGGAATCATCGGCTGCGATTTCGCTTTCGCGCTTGATGCCCTGCGGTGTCACCTCGAACACCCACGCAAACACCAGCCAGAACGGAAAGCCGACCGCCGCCGCGATCAGGAACGCGCGCGTGGCCCAGTCGGGCAGGCCGAGCGCAGGGCTGAACTGCGAAAAGCCCTGGCCGAACGCCCACACCGCACCCGCATACAACACCGCCGCGCGCAACACGTTGCGGCGTTGCAGTTCAGCGAAGAAGCTGGGCTTGTTGGTTGCCACGCGTCAAGGATTCCCCTCCGGCGACAGGCCGGTTCCGGTCCCGCGAGTGTATCGTCAACCGGCGCCGCGCCGCAGGCTCGCCCGGGGTGCGGCCCGCGCCTACGAATCTCGTGCTACCTGCAAGCCCGCCGCCGACTGGCTGACGGGCATCATTTCCAGGCGGGTGACGTCGAGGTGCGGTGGCAGGTTGGCGAGCCACCAAGTGGTGTCGGCGATGTCTTGCGCGGTGATGGGATGCGCACCCGCATACACCTTGTCCGACGCGGCCTGATCGCCGCCGGTGCGCACCAAGGTGAACTCGGTTTCGGCCATGCCGGGTTCGATGTTGGTCACGCGCACGCCGGTGCCATGCAGGTCCACGCGCAGGTTGGCGGAAAACTGGGTAACGAACGCCTTGGTACCGCCGTACACGTTGCCGCCGGTGTAGGGGTGGGTGCCCGAGATCGAACTGATGTTGACGATCGCACCGCGACGTTCGATGAGTTGCGGAAGCAGCAGGCGGGTCAGGGTAACCAGTGCGGTGACATTGGTGTCGATCATTTGCCGCCATTGCGCGAGGTCTGCGTGCTGGGCTTTCGCCGTGCCCGAGGCGAGGCCGGCGTTGTTGACCAGCAGGTCGATGGCGCGGAAGGTTTCCGGCAACGCGGCGAGTGCGGCGCGCATGGCGGCTTCGTCGCGGATGTCGAAGACGCAGGCGTGTACGCGTTCGGCACCAAAACGCTCAACCAGTTGCGCAAGCCGGTCAGCGCGGCGCGCACAGGCCACCACACGCCAGCCGTTTTCAGCGAATTTCGCCGCGATCGCGGCACCGAAACCGGCTGAGGCGCCGGTGACGAGCAGGGTTTTGGTAGTCATTCGGTTATTGTAACGACGCCGGGCAACGGCATCCCCCGGCGCTGCACGCCGACGCCCTGCCTGCGGAAGCGGGTGACACCAACACTTCGTCGATCAGCGCGACCGGTCGCGGCTTCCGCCGTTCCTACTTTTCTTTCAGGGGAACTGAATGGATGCCCGCGGCGGTCAACCGCTGCTGGACATCCTGCAACTGGGTCGCGGAAGCAAACGGACCCAACCGCACGCGGTTCCAGACCTGGCCGTCCAGCGTCACCGTTTGCACCTGCGCGGTGAAACCCTGCAAGGCAAGCTTGGCCTTCATCGCGTCGGCGTCGCCGGCATTCGGGAAGGCGCCAACCTGCAACACATACCCGCCCACGGAAGTCGCCGCGCTGGCGCTGGCGGGCGCGGTGGTGCTGGTGTTGTTCGCTGCAGCCGCCTTCTGCTGCTCGGCCTTGGCCATCGCGGACAATTCCGCATTGGGAATCACGACTTCTTTCTCGGGTAGAACCTTGTAGAAGTCGAACTTCGAGGCGCTCGCTGCGCTGCTGCTCGCGGCGATTCCCGCCGCGCTGCCTTGCTCGGCTACCGCGTTGGGATTGGCCTGCGGCTGGTCGTTGCGTTGCACGCTGGGGATCCAGCCGCGATGCGCCGCGAACAAAACCAGCGCTCCACCGATCGCGATGCCGATGAGGATGAGTCCCCACCACGGCACACCCGAACCGCCGTTGCGTACCGCCTGTCTGCCGCCGCGTTGTGTTGCCACTGCATGTCCTCGTGATCGGATGCGCGTGCGACCCACGCACGGATCGCATCATCAAAACATCACACAGCTGCTTCAGTCACATCGATTCCGGTGCCGATACGCCGAGCAAGCCCAGGCCATTGGCCAGCACCTGCCGCGTCGCATAGGCCAACGCCACGCGCGCGTTGCGCAGGTCCTCATCGTCGACCAGGAACTGCTCGGCGTTGTACCAGACGTGGAAGGCACCCGCCAGTTCACGCAGGTATTGTGCCAGCAGATGCGGTTCCTGGTTGGCCGCCGCGTTCTCGACGATTTCGGGAAAGCGCGAGACCTCGAACATCACCGCGCGCGCCGGTTCGCTATCCAGACGGCCGAGGTGCTTGAGCGCGTGCGTCTGCTCGAACACGATCGCGCGCTCATGCATCTGGCGCGTAACGCTGCATACCCGCGCATGCGCGTACTGGATGTAATAGACCGGGTTGTCGTTGGTCTGCGAACGCGCCAGATCGATGTCGAACACCAGTTGCGAGTCGCCCTTGCGCGCAATCAGGAAGTAACGCGTGGCATCGAGACCTGCCATGTCGATGAGGTCGCGCAGGGTGACGTAGCTGCCCGCGCGCTTGGAAATCTTCACTTCCTCGCCACCGCGCATGACCGTCACCATCTGGTACAGCACGTAATCCGGCCAGTTGCATGGAATGCCGATGGCGAGAGCCTGCAACCCGGCGCGCACGCGCGTCAGCGAACCGTGATGGTCGGCCCCGAGCACGGTGGCTGCGTGTTTGTAACCCCGCTCCCACTTCGACAAGTGATAGGCGACGTCGGGCACGAAATATGTGTACGTGCCGTCGGATTTCCGCATCACGCGGTCCTTGTCGTCGCCGAAGCCGGTGCTGCGCAGCCACAGCGCGCCCGCGGCTTCGTAGGAATGGCCTTCGGCAGCGATCCGCTCGACCACCTGCAGCACCTTGCCATCGACATACAGCGATGATTCGAGAAAGTACACGTCGAAGCCCACGCCGAACGCGCGCAGATCCGCGTCCTGTTCGCGCCGCAACCATGCCACGGAGAACTCGCGGATGGCGTCGAGATCGTCGGGGTCCGCCGCGGACGTCACGCGGCCCTTGTCCACCTCCACGCTTGCGCCAGCAAGGTAGTCGCGCGCGACGTCGCGGATGTATTCACCGCGATACCCTGCGGCCGGCCAGCGCGGATCTTCCGGGTCGATGCCGCGGATGCGCGCCTGTACCGATAGTGCAAGATTGGCGATTTGCGCGCCGGCATCGTTGTAGTAGTACTCGCGGTACACCTTCCATCCGGTCGCGGAATACAGGCGCGCAAGCGTGTCGCCGATCGCGGCGTTGCGCGCGTGCCCAACATGCAGCGGCCCGGTCGGATTGGCGGACACGAATTCGATGCCAATGGCACGGCCGTCGCCGCTGTTGCTGTGGCCGTAGTGCGCACCCTCGTGCAGCACGCGGCGGATTTCCTCGTGCCACGCGGTATCGCTCAGGAACACGTTGATGAAACCCGGTCCCGCGATTTCGACCTTGCTGACCCAGGGACTCGCCGGCAGTACGCCGACGATCGCCATGGCGATGTCGCGCGGTTTCTTGCCGACGGCTTTCACCAGCAGCATGGCCGCGTTGCAAGCGAAGTCACCGTGTTCGCGCGAACGGGTGCGCTCGATCACGAATGCGGGCGGCGGAGCGTCAAGGATGCCGTCGCGGCGCAGTTGCTCAAGCGCACGCGAAAACAGTTCGTGGAGGAGGTCTTTCAAGGGGATCGGTGCGCGGAATGTGGCCTGTCATCGTAACGCAGCGATCACTCCACACCAACCGTCGACTCTGTGGATAACTTGGTGGATAGTGCGATCAGGCAGCGCCTGACGAACCCAATCTGTGCGCCATTTCACAACGAGTCATACAAAAAACATTAGTAATTTCAATATGTAATGCACGCTTTACGGAATCAACACCAAAAAACATTCCCAAATGCCCGTGATTCCGCAATGTGAATAACTGATTTCCCGCAAAACCGGGGATGTCAACCGTTCTGGCAGTCGATCACGGAACTGCAGCATGTCGCGTGGTTCAAATCAGCCCGCGCGCCGCCATCGAGGTCGGCTCGCCGGCACCGACCACCAGATGATCCAGCACCCGCACGCCGACCAGCTGCAGGGCGTCGCGCAATTGGTGCGTGATGTTGCGGTCGGCCGCCGAGGGTTCGGCCACGCCCGAGGGATGGTTGTGGGCGAGGATCACCGCCGCCGCATTGTGCTTGAGCGACGCCCGCACCACTTCGCGCGGGTGCACGGAAGCGCCATCGAGTGTACCGCGAAACAGTTCCTCGAAAGCCAGCACCCGGTGGCGGTTGTCGAGGAACAGGCAGGCGAACACTTCATAGGGCTTGTGTGCGAGCTGCGCCTTCAGGAAGGCGGCGCTGTCGCGCGGGTTGGTCAGGGCCGGGCGCGCCGCCAGTTCCTCGCCAAGGCAACGCCGCGCCAGTTCCAGCGCGGCCACGAGGCGCGCACGCTTGGCTGGCCCCAGCCCGCGCACATCGGCAAGATCGCTCGCCAGCAGCGCAGCCACGCCGCCGGCTCGCACCAGCAAATCGCGGCCCATGTCCACCGCGCTGTGGCCGCGGATGCCGCTGCCCAGCAGGATCGCCACCAATTCCGCGGCGGTCAATGCGGCCGCACCGCGCGCCAGCAGTTTTTCGCGGGGGCGTTCGTCCGCCGGCCATTCCTTGATGCTCATGCGTGTTCCATCAATGCGTGCCTTCGGCGCGGGCGATGACAAATGATCGCGAAATCCAGGGGTTCGACCAAGCAGGATGGAGGGTGGAATCCGGTAAGCTAACCGCTGCTTTTCCTGTCAGCGGATGCCGACATGGGTACCAGGGAAAACCGGCACGTCCTTCTCGGCGTCTCGGGCGGGATCGCGGCCTACAAGGCCTGCGAGGTGGTGCGGCGCCTGCGTGACGCAGGTGCCGAGGTGCGCGTGGTGTTGACCACCAACGCGGAACGTTTCGTCACTGCGCTGACATTCCAGGCGCTGTCGGGGCAAGCTGTGCGCCATGGCTTGTGGGATGCCGACGCGGAACTCGGCATGGGACATCTTGAACTGGCGCGTTGGGCCGACGCGATCTTGATTGCACCGGCTTCGGCCGACACGCTGGCCAAGCTTGCGCATGGTTTCGCCGACGACCTGCTTTCCACCTTGTGCCTGGCGACGACTGCGCCGATTGCGGTGGCGCCCGCCATGAATCACCGGATGTGGCTCAATCCTGCAACGCAGGCCAATGTTGCCACCTTGCGCACACGCGGAGTCGCGATCCTGGGGCCAGCCAACGGTTCGCTCGCCGAAGGTGAGTCCGGCCCAGGCCGGATGCTGGAGGCACAGCAACTGGTGCAGGCCTTGATGACGCCGGGCGGCACGCATGTCGCGTGACGGCTTGCTCGCCGGCCTCAAGGTGGTGATCGACGCCGGTCCAACCTGCGAGGACATCGACCCGGTGCGATTCCTCGGCAACCGCAGCTCGGGCAAGATGGGTTTCGCGATTGCCGCCGCCGCGGGCGCCGCGGGCGCCGAGGTAACCCTGGTCGCAGGCCCGGTCGCGCTGGCGACACCCGCGGGCGTTGCCCGCCGCATCGACGTGCGCAGCGCGCTGCAGATGCGCGATGCGGTGTTCAGCGTCATCGACGCCGCCGACATTTTCATCGCCACCGCCGCGGTCGCCGACTGGCGAGTCGCGAGCTATTCCGAGCGCAAGATCAAGAAGGAACCCTCCGGCACGCCGATACTGGAGCTCGTCGAGAATCCCGACATCCTCGCCGAAGTGGCCGCGCGCTCGCCGCGCCCGTTCGTGGTTGGTTTCGCTGCCGAGACCGACCACGTGCTGGAAAATGGCCGCAAGAAACTGGCGCGCAAAAAGCTCGACATGCTGGCCGCCAACCACGTCGACGCGACCAGCGGCATCGGTGCCGACGACAATGCGCTTGAGGTGCTCTGGGCGGACGGTGGCGTGAGCCTGCCACGCGCACCGAAGCCGGATTTGGCCAAAGCCCTGGTCGCGTGCATCGCGGCCCGCTATCGCGCAAGGATGCATGCATGAACGCACATACCGCCGGCGTCGAATTGAAAGTGCTCGACCCGCGCCTCGGCGTGAGCATTCCCTTGCCTGCTTACGCCACCGGCGGCAGCGCCGCGATGGACCTGCGCGCCGCGCCGGAAGCGACGTTGGCGCTCGCGCCAAACGCCAGCGCCTTGATTCCGACTGGACTCGCGATCCACCTCGCCGATCCCGGCTGGTGCGCGCTGATCCTGCCGCGCTCGGGGCTGGGACACAAACACGGCATCGTGCTCGGCAACCTCACCGGCCTGATCGACGCCGACTATCAGGGCCCATTGATGATTTCCTGCTGGAACCGCGGCAGTGAGCCATTTACCATCCAGCCAGGCGATCGCATCGCACAGTTGCTGGTGATGCCAGTGGCGCGCGTACAGTGGCGCGTGGTCGACGCGTTCGCGACGAGCGAGCGCGGCGCAGGGGGATTCGGCTCGACCGGGGTCGCGTGATGGACAACGATACGACGGCTGCCAAAGGCAAGCGCAAACTTCTCGACCCGCGTGCAGCGGCGCTGGCCGTCGCGGGCGCCGCGCGCGCGCGTTTCAGCCATCGCCGCAACGTCGCCGCAACCGTGGCCGACATCATGCTCGCGATCGGCACCTTGCTGGTGCTGTTCGGCTTGTTCATGGGCTGGCAGTCCTGGCTCATCTACCGGCAAGCTGAGGCTGCGCAAACGCTGGTCCGCGTGAGGTCGCTGACGGCGCTGAACGTCACCTCGGTCGTCTCCGGCAAGCGCGCGGAAGTTGCCGCGGCGCTGGCCAATCCCACCTTGCGAGCGGAGCTGGCGAAGGGCTATGCCGGCAACCGCGAGTCCGCCACGCAATTGCTCAAGGGAACGCTCGGCGACGCCGAATCGGTCACGCTGTACAGCCCGCAATTGACCGAAGTGCTGCACGGAAATTTGCAAACGGTCGGGTTCGCGCGCGCGGCACAGTTGATGACCGTCTTCGGTGCCGGTTCGCTCGGCCCTGCCGAATCGCCCAGGCCGCATGTCCTCAGTTTCGCCGGTCCAATCACTGCGCCGGACGGCACCGTACTGGCGTGGGCCGCGATCGATTTTCGTGACGCGCCGCTGTTGACCGCGTTGCAATCGGCGCCGGTGAGCGCGGGCCGGCTTGATCTGCGGCAATCGACCAGGACTGGCAACACGATCATCGACAGCGTTGGCGACCTTGGCCTGTCGACCGCCGCCAACACCGGTGCCATCGTGCCGCAAAGCCTGTTCGAAGTCGCCAGCGCACCGCCGCAATATTGGCTGCCGGTCACGGCATCGCTGACCACCGCACTGGTGCTGACCAGCGTGATGCTGTTGGTCGGGCTCGGCGTACTGTGGGAGCGAGTCCGCGTGCGCGCGCGGTTGGGTGGCGGTGGAGCGACCTCGAAAGAACCCACCTTCGCGGACATGCTCGCCGCCGCACCACCCGAACCAGCCAAGCCCGCGGCACACGCCGTGAGTGCCGCGGCCGCGCCCGGCGACGCGGCCGTGGAAACTCCGGACCTCGCGCCCAGGGCCAAGGACGACCCCATCCCGGAGCGCGGAATTTTCCGCGCCTACGACATTCGCGGCGTGGTCGGCAAGACGCTCAGCACCGGCGTTGCGCGCCAGCTCGGCCGCGCCATCGGCAGCGCCGTGCTCGACCAAGGCCTGCACCAGATCGTGGTCGGCCGCGATGGACGGCTGTCAGGTCCCGAGCTTTCCAGTGCTCTGATCGAAGGCCTGCGCGCAGCCGGTGTCGACGTGATCGACATCGGTGCGGCGCCCACGCCAGTCAGCTACTTCGCGGCGTTCCAGCTCAACACTGGTTCGTGTGTGTCGGTGACCGGCAGCCACAATCCGCCCGACTACAACGGCTTCAAGATCGTGATCGGCGGCGAAACGCTCGCCGAAGATGCGATCCAGGATCTTTACCAGCGCATTGTTGACGGTCGCCTTGCGAGTGGCCACGGCAGCGTGCGCCAGTACGACATCACCGCCGAATACATCGAACGCATCGCCTCGGACATCCAGACCGGCCGCTCCTTGAAAGTAGTCGTCGACTGTGGCAATGGCATCGCCGGCAACACCGCGCCCGGCGTGGTGCACGCGATCGGTTGCGAACCCGTCCCGTTGTACTGCGACGTGGATGGCGCGTTCCCCAACCATCACCCGGATCCCTCGGAGCCCAAGAACCTCGCCGACCTGATCCTGACGGTGCAGAAGACCGGCGCCGACCTCGGTCTCGCGTTCGATGGTGATGGCGACCGCCTCGGTGTAGTCACCAAGACCGGCGAAATCATCTATCCGGACCGCGTACTGATGCTGTTCGCGCAAGACGTGCTGATCCGCAACCCGGGCGCGACGATCCTGTACGACGTCAAGTGCACCGGGCATCTGCAGCCGCTGATCCTGAAGGCCGGCGGCAGCCCCTTGATGTGGAAGACCGGGCACTCGCTGATCAAGGCGAAGATGAAGGAAACCGGCGCGCAACTGGCCGGCGAAATGAGCGGGCATTTCTTCTTCCGCGAACGCTGGTATGGCTTCGACGATGGCGTCTACGCCGCCGCGCGCCTGCTCGAAATCCTCGCCGATGACCCCGAAGGTCG
This sequence comes from Rhodanobacter sp., assembly GCA_022730295.1. Lineage (GTDB taxonomy): Bacteria > Pseudomonadota > Gammaproteobacteria > Xanthomonadales > Rhodanobacteraceae > 66-474. The sequence continues at coordinate 53,180 of DZCM01000001.1, forward strand.
CACGCCGGAAGAAATCTTCGCGACCTTGCCCAAGGGCGTGTCCACGCCCGAGCTGCACATCGAGCTGCCCGAAGGCCAGAACCAGCCGTTCGTCACGCGCTTCCGCGAACGTGCCCAATTCGATGACGCCCGCATCACCACCATCGACGGCGTGCGCGCAGACTGGCCCGATGGCTGGGGCCTGGTGCGCGCGTCCAACACCACGCCGGTACTGGTGTTGCGTTTCGATGCCAACACCAGCGAAGCGCTGGAGCGCATCCAGGATGTGTTTCGCGCCCAGCTGCTGGCGTGCGACAGCTCGCTGGCGCTGCCATTCTGAGACACCGCGTCAGCACCGCAGCCGCGCCAGCAAGACCGCGCGCGCAGCGGGCCACTCCTCCGCCAGCAGGCTGTACTCGACGCTGTCGCGGATGCTGCCATCGTGGCGTAATTTGTGCGCGCGCAAAACGCCATCGCAATGCGCGCCGAGGCGTTCGATCGCGCGTTGCGAACGCGTGTTCAGGATGTCGGTTTCCCAGCCCACCGCGGCGCAACCAAGCACATGGAATGCGTGGTCGACCAGCAGCAGCTTGGCGGCGGTGTTGACGTGGCTGCGCTGGCGGCTGGCCGCGTACCAGGTGTGGCCGATCAGCACGCGCGGAACGTCGGCCTTGAACTCGTAGTAACGCGTCGAGCCCGCCAGCGCGCCATCGCGCAGGTCGCGTACCGCGAACGGCAGCGCATCGCCTTGCGCCTGCATCGCCAACGCCTTCTCGACATACGCACGCATCGTGCCGGGCGGCGGCACGTAGGTGACCCGCAAGTTCCACAGTTCGCCATCGGCAGCGGCCTGCTCCAGACCCGCCACGTGGTCGTGGCCCAGCGGTTCAAGGCGGACGTATTCACTCTCCAATGTGGCTGAAGTGAGTTCGAGCATGGCAGAGTGATTCGCAAAGCGTAGCGAGCGACGGTAGGTTGTGCGACGCCGGCGCGCAAGCTACCGAGCGCAGCAGCTTTGCGGGCCACTCTACGCATCGAGGTCTGGAATCAGTTTGTTCTCGAAATACGCAATCATGTCTTTCAGCCGCAGTTTGCGCTTTTTCATCCGGCTCAACTGCAGCTGATTGCAGGCAGGGTCGCCCGCCAGCCTGGCGATCGCGACGTCAAGATCGCGGTGTTCCTCGCGCAATTCCGTGAGATGGCGCACGAGGCTGGCGGGGTCGTTGCCGGGTTGCATGGGCGGAGTGTAGCGGCGGCGCGGCGCGCGCTACACTGACCGGTTCATGCCCCAGCTCGCCGCCCCGCGCACTGCCCCCGACCGCCGCCACGACCATGAAGCCGCGCGGCTGGCCAAGCGCCTGCGCCACGCAGCCGGGCGCGCGATCGCCGACTACAACCTGATCGAGGATGGCGATCGGGTGATGGTATGCCTCTCCGGCGGCAAGGATTCGTGGACCCTGCTGGACCTGCTGCTGTCGCTGAAGGCGAAGGCGCCGGTCGAGTTCGAACTCGCCGCAGTGAACCTCGACCAGAAACAGCCGGGGTTTCCGGAACAGGTGATCCCCGATTACTGCCGCGCGCGCGGGATACCCTGCCACGTGATCGAGCAGGATACCTACAGCGTGGTAACGCGCGTGGTACCCGAGGGCAAGACGCTGTGCAGTCTGTGCTCGCGCCTGCGGCGCGGTGCCCTGTACGCGTTCGCCGAGCGCGAAGGTTTCAGCAAGATTGCGCTCGGCCACCATCGCGACGACATCCTCGCGACGTTTTTCCTGAACCTGTTTTTCGGCGGCACCCTCAAGGCCATGCCGCCGAAGCTGCAATCCGATGACGGCAAACACGTTTTGATCCGCCCGCTCGCGTTTTGCCGCGAGGACGAGATCGCCGAATACGCCGCGCAGCGTGCGTTCCCGATCATCCCCTGCAACCTGTGCGGTTCTCAGGAAAACCTGCAGCGCAAGCAGGTGCGGCGGATGCTCGATCAATGGGAACGCGAGCACCCGGGCCGCAGTGAAAGCATGTTCCGCGCGCTCTGCAACGTGGCGCCCTCGCAACTGGCCGACCCGAAGCTGTTCGATTTTTCCAAGCTCGGCGCACCCGGTGAGACAGCGCCGCCGGACACTCATGCTTGGCTGGGAAGCCGGTCCCCGGGACCCGGGACCGGAGACCCGTAAAGGCAATTTTGCGGCACGCAACCAGATCGTCCCACCCCTATCCATTCTCATTCCCGGACATCACATGTTCTTCCGCAATCTCACCCTGTTTCGCTTCTCGCCTGCGGTCACCAAGTCGCTGAAGGATCTCGACGCCGCCCTGGCCGGCCGCGTCCTGCGCGCCTGCGGGCCGCTGGAACTCGCTACCCACGGTTTCGTCTCGCCATTCGGACCGGATTCCGAAGTACTTAGCCACTCGGTCGCCAAAGCCACGCTGGTGACCCTGGGCAGCGAGGAAAAACTGCTGCCCGCGGCGGTGGTCAACGCCGAGCTCGGCAAACGCCTGCGCAAGGAGTCTGAACGGCGCGGCAAGCCGGTCGGCGGGCGCCAACGCCGCGCCATCAAGGCCGAGGTGCTGGATACCCTGCTGCCGCAAGCCTTCGTCCGGCCAGCGCGGCTGAATGCTTATCTGGAAACGAAAAATGGCTGGCTGGTGCTGGATACGGCCTCCCGCAAGGCCGCCGAAACCGCCCTGACCGCCCTGCGCGAAGCCCTGGGCAGCTTCCCCGCCCAGCCCTTGGCGGCTGCCGAAACCCCACGCGCCCTGATGACCCAGTGGCTCAGCTCTGGCAAGCTACCGGACGGGCTCGCCTTGGGCGACGAATGTGAACTGCGCGACCCGGCAGGCGGTGCCGTGATCCGTTGCCGCAAGCAGGAGCTTGAAAGCGACGAGGTTCGGGCGCATCTGAAACAGGGCAAGCAGGTGTTCCAGCTCGGCTTGCAGTTCGAGGAACGCGCCAGTTTCGTACTCGGCGAGGACCTCGTGATCCGCAAGTTCCGATTCCTCGACGTCGTCCAGGATTCTCTCGACGCCGGCGGCAAGGATTCGGCCGCGGCCGAGCTCGACGCGCGCTTCGCCCTGATGACCCTGGAACTGGAACGTTTGTTGCAAGGATTCCAACAATGGTTCGGGCTCGAACGGCCCGTGGAAGGCAACAAGAAGGCAGCATGATTCCGGAAGGCGACTTCCTTGAATTGAGCACGGGCAAGGGCTCCAGTATCAAGGTGCTGAAGGCCATGCACCCGCGTGCGCGCCGGCTGCGCTTGTCGGTCACCCCGCATGGTGCGCGCGTTTCGTATCCGCGCGGCACGCATCCCGCGCAGGTGTACGCCTTTCTGCGCGAAAACAGCGACTGGTTGCAGCGCAAACTTTCCGAATTGCGCATCCCCCGGCACGGCCCGCCGCCGTTGCGCGCAGGCGTGCCCACGCTGATCCCGCTGCGTGGCGAAGCAACCGAACTCACCTGGCGCGAAGGCGACTATCCGCGCATCGAAGATCGCGGCAACGAACTGCGCCTGCACGTGCCACGCCCGTTCACCACCGCGATGCCGGCCGCGCGCAACCTGCTGGCCGCGTACCTTGAAACCCACATGCGCCGCGACCTGTCGCGCTGGATGGCGCAGGCCAGCGAACAACTCGACGCCGCGCCGACCGGCCTGCGCATCAAGCCGCTGAAAAGCCTGTGGGGCAGTCTCGATGCGCACGACCGCATCACCCTCGACTTGTCCCTGGCACTCGCGCCGCCCGCCGCGCTGCGCTACGTGCTGATGCACGAGATGTGTCACCTGAAGGTGCGCAGTCATGCAGCGCGCTTCTGGGCGCGAGTGGGTGAGCTGATGCCGGGCTACCAGGCGCAGCGCGACTGGTTGCGCGAAAACGGCGCGATCCTGAAAGCCGAGATGGAGCGGTTGATCGAAGCGCGCGACTGAGGCGCGGGTGATTTCCCTCTTCCCTCGGGCGAGGGTGGCGCATCACGCAGGGTGAGGGTACGTATTCGCGCAAGCCAGCGGGTCACGCTGCTTACGCTACCTTCGCGAGCAACTCGGCACCTGGCCGCTTCACGGCAGCAGCACGAACTGCGATATCGCGCGTGACACCTCGCGCGGTTTCTCCATGATCGCCATGTGTCCGCAGCCATTTATCTCGGTGACACCGATGCTGGGCGCGTGGGTGAGGCCCTTGCGCAGCGCATCCAGCGCGGAGATGTCGATGATCTGATCCTGCCGGCACCAGATCGCCAGCGTCGGTGCAGTGATGTCGGGCAGTTTGGCCGCGAGCGCGTCACGCGCACCGGGCGCGGTCATGTCAGCCATCACCTGGTCGCGAAACGCCCGATTGGCTTTGGCACGTTCGATGAACACGTCGGCCACGCGCGGTGGCACCGAAGGCGGCTTGGTGAACAGCAACGATTCGAGTTGCTTGAACTGGGCGCGGTTGTCGATGTCGAACGGACTCTTGCCCGACTTCAACTCGCGCACGAAGGCGTTTTCCTTGAACGGCACGCCGGCCGAATCGACCAGCACGAGCGCGGCGACGTCTTTCGGATACTGTGCAGCGTAGAGCCCCGCGATCGCGCCGCCCATCGACTGGCCGGCGACTGCGACTTCACCAAGATGCAAGGCCTCGACGAAACCGTGCAAGCGTTGCGCCTGCGCCGCGAAACCGTAATCGGCACCCGCGATGCGCGTGGAATCGCCCCAACCCGGCAGGTCGGGAATGATGACGTGGAAGTTGGTGGTGAGGTAACGCGCGGCCAGCAGCCAGCTCGCATGCGATCCATCAAAGCCGTGCAGCAGCACCAGGGCCGGGCCATCCTTTTTGCCACCCTCGACGTAGGCCCAACGCGTGTCGCCGACCTGCACGGATCTCTCGTGCAAGCCATCACGCCAGGTCTGGTACTGGATCGCTCCCTGCAACAACCATTGCGGCGCGATGAAATAGACGGCCAAACCAATCACCGCCAGCGCAATGAAAACGCCGCCGAGGATCTTCAATCGACGCGCGACGCGCGCGAGCAGAAGGTCACGAGCAGGGTTGCCGGACATGTGCGGATCAGCCCTTGTGTGCAGCGGATTTCGCCGCATCCATCGCGGCGCGGATCCTCGCGAACAATTTTTCGACCGCCATCTGGGTCAAGGGGTGGTAGCCATCCTTCGCCTTGGCATAAACCCGTTCGGCAAACGCGAAGCCTTCGGGCGTCTTCGCCAGAGCCTTGTAGACCGGCATGGTGAGATAAAGCCGGCCGATCCGCGTCACGTGTTCGGCGGCAGCCGGCCAAACGGCCTTGTCGCCCGCGGCGATCGCATGCACGTACCAGCGCATGCCGATTTCGGCGTTGCGGGTGCCAGTGAGATGCCATTCGGCATCCAGATCCTGCATCGTCGCGAGCGGCGGCGCATCGGGCAGGCGATCAAGAAAATACATCCACTCCTGCGTATTCCAGTCCTTCGCGTCGAGTTCGGACGCCGGCAAGGTACCGGCGAGGACCTCGCTGCGCTGCTTGTCGATCGCGTCGAAACGCGGCGAATCCGGGACCGGTGCGTCTTTCGGGATGCCGGCGCCGTAGACCCACTCCTGCACTTCGTCCCAGCTCATCTTGCCGGGGTACTTTTCGATCAGGTTGGACTTGAGGAACGCCAGCATCTGCTCGGTGGTGATCGAGTGCCAGGCGAAATGATTGAAGTAGCTTTCGAGATAGTGGTCGAAATCCCTGCGCCCGTATTTCTGCTCCAGCCTGCGCAGGAACCACGAGCCCTTGTCATAGGCGACGTCGGAAAGTTCATCATCGGCGTCGATCTTGCGCGGTTCCGGCGCAAGCCGTTGCGCATTTTCCGGCATCGACGCGATCGTCTTCTGCAGGTTGCGGATCGCCAGCAGGGTTTCCTCGTTCGCCTGGCGCGTGCCATACAGGGCCTCGGTGATGCGGCCCTGCACATACGTGGTGACGCCTTCGTTGAGCCAGATGTCACGCCACGTCGCCGCAGTGACGAGGTTGCCCGACCACGAGTGCGCCAGTTCATGCGCGACCAGCGAGACCAACGACTTGTCGCCGACCAGCACGGTCGGCGTGGCGAAGGTCATGTTGGGGTTTTCCATGCCGCCGTACGGAAACGACGGCGGCAGCACGAGGATGTCGTAACGGCCCCAACGATACGGACCGTACAACTTCTCGGCAGTCTCGATCATCTTTTCAGTGTCTTCGAATTCGTGCGCGGCTTTCGCAACCACTGACGGTTCGGCGTACACGGCCGAACGCGGGCCGGTTTCGCGCACCGCAAGGTCGCCCGCGGCGATCGCGAGCAGATACGAAGGCACCGGGTGGGTCTGGATGAAATCGAACGAACCGTCCAGCGGATGCTGTGGATCATTCGGTGCGCTCATCACCACGCGGATGTCCTTGGGCGCGGCAACCGTGGCGTGCCAGGTGAATCGGATGGCGGGCGAATCCTGCAGCGGCACCCACGAACGTGCATGGGTGGATTGGGATTGCGAGAACAGGAACGGCAGTTTCCTGTCGGCCGTCTGCACGGGATCCAGCCATTGCAGGCCGCTGGCGCCCGGCGACGTCGCGTAGGTAATGCGCACTGCCTGCGGATGCTTCGGCGCCTCGATGGTGAGCTTGGAGCCCATGGCCGGAACCGGCTCAGCGAGCTTGTAATCCAGCCGGTGCGCGTGGCCCTTGCCGTCCACCGCCTCGATGGAAGCAATCTTCAGGTTCTCGGTGTCCAACACCAGCTCACGTACTTCGGGGTTCTTCCAGTCCAACGTCAGCGTCGCCGCGCCAGCGAGTTGCTGGTGCGTGAAATCGACCTTCAGCGCGAGGTCGATATGCGTGATCACGACATCCTGCGGCTGCGCCCAGGAATGCGGATCAGCAGCTTGCGCAGCGACCGGCAGCACGAGTGCGCCGATGGCGAGGGTGGAAAGCGGGCGCATCGCGGCGCTCCTGTCAATCAATGAAACCCCGAGTATGCCAGCCCCCCGCGCTGCCCGCCCGTACCGAAGGTCGTGGTCTGTGGCGGGGCGCCCGGACCTAGAATGCGCGAACCCACCGCAACGGAGTCATCCATGCCGACCCTCTACATCGCCAACAAGAATTACTCGTCGTGGTCGTTGCGACCCTGGGTGTTGTTGCGCGAACGTGGCATTGCGTTCGCGGAGCGGTTGGAGCCGTTCGCTGGCAAGTCATTCACGACATTCTCGCCGAGCGGCAAGGTGCCCTGTCTCGTCGACGGCGACACCACGGTATGGGATTCCCTGGCCATCAGCGAGTACCTGGCCGAACAGCATCCTGGCGTGTGGCCGGCCGCTGCCAAGGCCCGCGCGTTCGCGCGCTGCGCGGCGGCGGAGATGCATTCGGGCTTCATGGCACTGCGCGAACAATGCGGGATGAACTGCGGGCTCCGGGTACAGCTACATCGCATCGACGCCGCGCTGCAACGCGACCTCACGCGCCTCGAAGCCTTGTGGAACGACGGCCTTGCGCGTTTCGGCGGCCCCTTCCTCGCAGGCGTTGAGTTCAGCGCAGCCGATGCGTTTTACGCGCCGGTGGCTTTTCGCATCCAGACTTATGCGCCGCCGCTCGGCTCCGCCGCGAACGCCTACGCCCAGCGCCTGCTCGCACTGCCCTCGATGCGTGAATGGTATGCGTCATCACTGGCGGAAACCTGGCGTCACGCCGGGCACGAAGCCGAGGTGGCGCGCTGGGGCACCATCACGTCTGACTTGCGGGCGAGGTAATGCAAGCGCGCCATCGACCCGTGCGCGAGGGCAGCAATTCCCGCTGTTGATTCGCGTTTATTCGCGTTCATTCGCGGACGGATGGCTTTGCTCTGGTGAACGTACTCAGGTGAAGCGATCGGCGAAGCCGTCAGTCGCCGCGATGAGTTTGTCGACGATGGCCGGTTCGGATGCCGCGTGTCCGGCGACGACCACGTGGTAGCCGGCTTCCGGCCACGCTGCGTGCAGCTCAAACGCGCTCTGGGCCGGACAGATGATGTCGTAACGGCCCTGCACGATCACCGCCGGGAGGTGGCGGATCTTGCCGATGTCGCGCAACAGCTGGCCGGGTTCCAGAAAGCAGTCGTGGCGAAAGTAATGCGCTTCCAGCCGCGCGAGGCTCACCGCAACTTCCGGCGAACTGAATTCGGCTTCGGTCTCGGGCGATTCTTCCAACGTGAGCGCGCTGCCTTCCCATGCACCCCATGCACGCGCGGCTTCAACCCGCACGACTTCATCATCCGAGGTCAGCCGCTGCCAGTACGCGTCCACGATGTTGCCGCGCTCCGCCGGCGGGATGGCGGCTACGAAGCGTAGCCAGTTCTCGGGCCGGATCCGGCCTGCACCGCCTTCCTCGTACAGCCACATGGTTTCCCATCGGCGCGCAAGGTAGATGCCGCGCAACACCAGACCAAGCACACATTCAGGGTGCGTTTGCGCATAGGCGAGCGCCAGTGTCGATCCCCATGACCCGCCGAACACCAGCCAGCGCTCGATGCCGAGGTGTGCGCGAATTTTTTCAATGTCGGCGATGAGATCTTGCGTGGTGTTGTCGACGAGATCGGCGAAGGGCGTCGACTTGCCGGCGCCACGCTGGTCGAACAGCACGATCCGCCAACGCGCCGGGTCGAAGAACCGGCGGTGATACAGCGACAATCCCGCACCGGGACCGCCGTGCAGGAACACTACCGGCAAACCATCCGGGTTGCCGCATTCCTCGACGTACAAGGTGTGGCGATCGCTGACCGGAAACATCCCGCTGCGATACGGTTCGATTTCGGGGTACAGCTCGCGCATGTCACCGGCTCCTTATCCGGGTTTGGTTGCTGCGCGCAGGTTGCGGGCTTGCCAACGCCCAAGGCCGACCAGAACGAACGCCACGATCACGAACGCTGCCAGCAGGCCGCAGGCATTCACCGCCACGCGTGGGTAACCGAGGGTGGTGACGTCGACGAACGGATACGGGTACCAGCCGTCAACCGCGCCGCGCACGACCGCATACACGGCATATGCGACCGGATACGGCAGGCACATCAACACGTGGCGAAAGCGCAGCGTGGCCTTGGGCACCGCGAACCACCAGTGCAGCACGAACAACAACGGCATCACCGTGTGCAGCAACTGATCTGCCAGCCATTGCCAGCCTTGCGGTTGCCACAGGTTGCGCAACAGCAGGTGATAGACGACGGCCACGATCATGATGGCAACGGCCACGGCCGTTTGCGCATCCACCCGGCGCAGGAACTTCGTCACGGCGCCATGCGCGCCGAGCGCCCACGCGACCAGCGCCAGCACCACCAGCAGGTTGCTGAGGATGGTGAAGTAGCCGACGTAGCGCCACAGCGCCTGAGTGGAAGTCAGGCCGGGCGCGGGCGCAGCGCGCAGGCTGAGCCATAGTTGCAGCAGCAACCCAAACGCCCCGAGCGCGGCGCAGGCGGCGGCGAACAGCCGTTGCTTCGGCATGCGATCAGACCTTGTAGCCGCGATGGATCGCGACGATGCCAGCGGAGAGATTGCGCACCGCGACGTTGCGGAAACCCGCCGCTTCCAGCATGGCCTTCAGCGTGGCCTGGTCGGGGTGTTTGCGGATCGACTCGGCGAGGTAGCGGTAGCTGGTTTCATCGTGCGCGACCAGCTTGCCGACGCGCGGCAGCACCTGGAATGAATGAAAATCGTACAGCGGCTTCAGCCACTCCTGGTTGACGCGCGAAAACTCGAGGATCAGCGCGCGTCCGCCGGGCTTCAACACCCGCTGCATTTCGCGCAGCGCCTGCTCCTTGTCGGTGACGTTACGCAGGCCGAAGGCGATGGTGACTGCGTCGAATGACGCCTCCGGGAACGGCAAGGCTTCGGCGTTCACCTGCGCCCAACGCAAGCCTTGCAGCAAGCCGCGGTCGAGCAGGCGATCACGCCCCGCTTGCAGCATCGCCGCGTTGATGTCAGCGATCACCACTTCGCCGGTCGCTCCCACGCGCGGCAGCAGCAACGCCGCGATGTCGCCGGTGCCACCGGCAAGGTCGAGCACACGGTCTCCTTTGCGGATGCCGGACGTGGCCACGAAATGGCGCTTCCACAATCGATGCACGCCGAACGACATGAGGTCGTTCATCACATCGTACTTGCCGGCGACCGACGAGAACACTTCGCCGACCAGTTTCTGCTTGTCAGCGACGGGGACTTCGCGGTAACCGAAGTGGGTGGTGGTGCCGGGAATGGGTGATTCACTCATGTGGGCATGGTAGCGCAGGAGAGCTTCCGGGCAGGCGCGAACGCCGCAGGCGTGGGAGGATGGGCTTGTGAACGGCAAAAGCCATCCCCCTTCGCAGGCGCAGGGGGATGGCCAGATCACCCCCTTCGGAACGAAGGGGGTCGCGCCGCAGGCGCGGGGGGATGCCGTTTACTGCACCGGGTTGCCGTCGGCATCGATCACGTGCACCTCGCCGAGTTTCAAGGTGCGCACCGGTTGCTCGATCTTCGCAAGGTCACCCACGATCACCCAGGTCAAGTGATCCGGATGGATCACTTCCTTCGCGGCAGCGTTGATGCCGGCGTCCTTCTGTGCCTCGATCCGGCCCTTCAACGTCTGCACGTAGTCGTCGGGACGAGCGTATTTGACGATGCCCTCGACCGCGCCCAGCACGGCTCGCGCGGTTTCATATTGACCCGGCATCTTGCGGATGTCGTTGTCCTTGATCTTGGCGATCTCCTGGCCGGTGATCGGCTTGTCGCCGATCACGGCGCGGGCTTCCTTCAGCATCTCCGCGGCTGACGGCGCGGTCTTGTCGGTCTGTACCGGCGCATACATCAGGAACGGCCGCTGGCCGATCGCGCCGGGACTGAAACTGAAGGCACCGTAGGCCCAATGCTTGTCCTCGCGCAGGTTCATGTTGAGACGCGAGGTAAAGGTGCCGCCGAACGCGCCGTTCATGCTGCCGATCTCGAGATTGTTCGGCGCCTTGGTCGAGGGTGAAACCAGACCCGCGATGATCACCGATTGCTGCGCGCCCGGACGATTGATCAGGTACACGCGCGACTTGGCCGGGTAATCCACCTTGGCGAGGTTCTTGGCCGGGATCGGTGTCGCTGGTGCTTGCCAATCACCGAACACCTGTTCCAGCTGCGGGATGATCGCCGCCAGCGTGGTGTCGCCCGCGATGAGGATCTTCATGTTGTCGGGGCGGATGTAGTCGTGCGCGAATGCGTGCATGTCATCCGTCGTCACGGACTTGATCGACGCCTCGGTGCCCGAACCCGTGAACGGAATGGCGTAGGCATTGCCCTTGCCATACAGGATCGGCGGCAGCAGACGCAATGCGACCGCCGTCGGCTGTGTCTTTTCCTGCGCGATGCCGGCCAGCCATTGCCCGCGCAAGCGTGAGACGTCAGCGTCGCGGAACGCGGGGTTGCGCACGATGCCGGCGTACAACGCCAGCGAGTCGGCGAGTTTCGAATCGAGCGCACGCATCGATGCGTTGCAGGTGTCGAGGTCGCATCCGGTCGCAATCTCGGCACCGAGCCGCTGCTTGCGCTTGGCGATCTCGACCGAATCGAGATCCTTGGTGCCTTCATCCAGCATCGCCATGGTGAAACTGGAGGTGCCGAGCTTCTTGCCTGCGTCGGCCGCGTAGCCCGCGTTGAACAGCGCCTCGACATGCACCGCCGGGATCGAATGGCGCTCGGCGAGCACCACTTCAATGCCGTTCTTGAGCTTGCCGTGCTGCAGTTTCGGGAAGGCAAGGTCCGGGAACGCGCTGACTGCCGGTACACCCTTGCTGCGATCCACATCGCTCTGCGTGACCTCGTAGTCACCAGTGGGCGACAGCTTGTCGGCAGGACGACCCGGAATCGCGGCACGGCCGGCAATGTCCGCAGCGTCCTTCGCCTCAACCTTGCCCGGTACCACGGTGAGCGTGTAATCGCCCTTGGACAACCACTGGTCCGCGGCCGCCTTCACCGCGGCAGGCGTCGCGGCCATGGTGACGCCGTAATCCTTCTTCCATGCGCCGGGATCATCGCGGTAGACCTGCCCTTGGGCGAGCGTGACGGCCTTGCCGGAAAATCCGCCGACCCGCTCGAGGCCAAAGATCGTGGACGTGCGGTAACTGGTCTTGACGCGCGCGAGTTCATCCGCGCTCGGGCCGTCCTGCAGGAACTTCGCCCATTCATCGGCGATCGCCGCCTCGACTTGTTTCGGATCCACACCCTTCTTCACGTCAACCTGCAGCATCGCCATGCTGGCGAGTTCGAAGCTCATGTTGCCAACCGACACATCGTCGGCCAGCTTGTCCTGATAGACGAGCCGTTGATACAGGCGCGAGGTCTTGCTGCCGCCGAGCACCTGCGTCGCGAGATCGAGCATCAAGCGGTCGTCGCCGGGGGCATCGAGGCCCGGCGTGTTCCACTCGCGATAGATGCGCGCCTGCGCGACGTTGTCGGTCATCGTGCCACTGGTCGAGCTGTCACGCGCGGTGATCCAGGCCTGCGGCCGCGGCACGCGTGGACCGGCCGGGATGTCACCGAAATACTTCATGGCTTTTTCACGCGCCTGCGCGGGCGTGATGTCGCCGACCAGCACCAGCGTGGTGTTCGCCGCACCGTAGTAGTCCTTGAACCACTGCTTCACGGTCGCGAGCGACGCCGCATTCAAGTCGGCCATCGAACCGATGGTGTCGTGGTGGTACGGGTGATTGGCCGGAAAAGCATTGGCCTGGAGATCTTCCAGCGCGCGGCCATAGGGCTGGTTTTCGCCCTGGCGCTTCTCGTTCTGGACCACGCCGCGCTGTTCGTCGAGTTCCTTCTGGCCGATCGCGCCGAGCAAATGCCCCATGCGATCGGATTCCATCCACAACGCCATGTCCAGCGCAGTGGTCGGGACCGTCTCGAAATAGTTGGTGCGATCCAGCCAGGTCGTGCCGTTCATGCCGGTCGCCCCGACCAGCTCAAAGGGACGGAAGTATTCGTCCTTGTGGTTCTCCGATCCCTGGAACATCAGGTGTTCAAACAGGTGCGCGAAACCGGTCTTGCCTTTGGGCTCGTAGGCCGAACCCACGTGGTACCAGACGCTGACCGCGACGATCGGCGCCTTGTGGTCTTCGGAGACCACCACGGTGAGGCCATTGGGCAGGGTGAAACGCGTGTACGGAATGTCGAGTGTGCCGCCGGGATTGGCGGCTTGGGCCGTGCCGCCGATGATGGCGACGGCAAACGCTGCGACCCACGCCAGAAGATGCGTGCGCATGACAGTGTCCTCCCCGGACATTTGAGTTGTCGGTTGAAGCTAGCCCAGCTGCGGGCGGAAAGCAAACGTCCGGAAAACCCGCGCGCACGCATGCGGTTACACTGTCCTCGAGCACGGACTTTGCGCATGCAACGTTGCCTTGTCACCGGCGCCAACCGCGGACTCGGGTTGGCCTTCGTCACCGGCCTGCTGGAACGCGGCGCGCGCGTGCTGGCCTGCTGCCGCGACCCGGCCCGCGCCCCGGTGCTGGAGGCATTGCGCGCGGCGCATGGCGAGCGTCTGGCGATCCACGCGCTGGATGTCGCCGATGCCGCCGCGATCGACGCGTTGCCGGCGGTGGCTGCCAGGCATCTGCAACGGCTCGACCTGCTGGTCAACAACGCCGGCGTGCTGGCGTCGGGTGAACGCTTCGGCAACGTCATGGCCGCCGCGCTGGCGGAAAGTTTCGCGGTGAACGCGAGCGCGCCGCTGCTGATCACGCAAGCGCTGGCGCCGCTGCTCTCTCTCGGCAACAAACCGCGGGTGCTGTGCATCAGCAGCCAGATTGGCTCGATCGCGCAGTCGCATGCATTTCGCACCGTCAGCTACGCGATGAGCAAGGCCGCGCTCAACATGGGCGTGAAGCGACTCGCGGCGGAACTGGCGCCGCGCGGGATCATCGTGCTGAACGTGCATCCGGGCTGGCTGAAAACCGACATGGGCGGCAAGAGCGCAACGCTCGCGCCAACCGATGCCGCGCACGCGCTGCTGGGTCTCATCGAGCACGCACGCGTTGAAGATGCCGGGAAGTTTCTCGCTTACGATGGGGCGGAGTTGCCCTGGTAACAGCACCGCGATGCTGCACGTCATTCTGTTCCAACCCGAAATCCCGCCCAACACCGGCAACGTCATCCGGCTGTGTGCGAACGCCGGTGCGTCGTTGCACCTGATTCGGCCGTTGGGCTTCGAACTTGACCACGCGAAATTGCGCCGCGCCGGCCTCGACTACCACGAGTTCGTCAACGTGCAGGTGCACGACGCCCTGGCTGCCTGCCTCGACGTGCTGCAGCACCCGCGCCTGTTCGCGTTCACCAGCCTCGCCACGCGGCGTTTCACCGATGTCGCCTACGCCGATGGCGACGCGCTGTTGTTCGGGCGCGAGACCTCGGGCTTGCCGGACTCCGTGCTGCGATCAATTCCCGAGTCGCAGCGCTTGCGCCTGCCGATGCAGCCGGACAACCGTAGCATCAACCTTTCCAATGCGGTCGCCATCGCGGTGTATGAGGCTTGGCGGCAACTCGGCTTTCCTGGCGCGGTGTGATGCGCCTGCGCCAGGACGAAGCTCCGGTCAGCCAGCAACCGGCAAGAGCCTTTGGAAGCAAGCTTTCGCGAATGAGCGCGGATGGAACTTGCAGCTTGCCGTGCAATTACAATGTCCGGATGACTGATGCCCAACCCAACGCCTGGATTCCCCATCCGCTGCGCAAGCTGGGTGGTCTTGCGCTAACCCTCGCGCTGAATCGCCTGGTGGCACTGGATCCCGAGACCCGCGCGGCGATCGGCAAGCTCGATGGCCGTCGCATCGGCGTGCACCTGAAAGGCCCCGAGATCGCCTTCGCGATCGCCGCGCGCAATGGCACCTTGCAGATCGAACCACCGCCGGAAGCCGGCGACGATGGCAGCAGCAACGACTTCGAGGTCAATGCCACGCCCGGCTCGCTGCTGGCGATGGCGCTGGGTCGCGACGGCGAGCCGCGTCCGGCCGGCAGGGTCGAGATCGCTGGCGACGCGGAACTCGCACACCGCGTGCAGAAGCTCGCGCGCGATTACAAGCCGGATTTCGAAGCGGCGTTCGCGAGCGTGTTTGGCGAGGTGGCCGGCACCGCGATCGCGCGGGCGCTGCACGATGCCGCGCAATGGGCAGCCGAAGGTGCGCGGCACTTTCGCGACGACACCGTCGACTGGTTGCGCGACGAAGCACGCCTGACCGTGCCGCACGCTGAAATGGATGCCTTCCTCGACGACGTCGACGGCTTGCGCGAACGCGCCGAACGGCTCGCCGCGCGTGTACAACGAATGGATCCCAAGCCATGACTCCGCTGCGCCTGTTGCCGCGGGTTTTGCACGTGGCGACGGTGCTGGTGCGCTACCGCGTCGATGACTTGATCGACGAGCAGCACGGGATGCGGCTGCTGCGCTGGCTGCGTGTGCTGCTGCCGCGGCCGCGCAAGCAGATTGCGGTGCTGCCGCGCGGTGCGCGCCTGCGCCTGGCGCTGACCGAACTCGGCCCGATCTGGGTGAAGGCCGGGCAGGTGCTGTCCACGCGCCGCGACCTGATCCCCGCGGACGTCGCCGAAGAACTCGCGCAGCTGCAGGATCAGGTGCCGCCGTTTCCGGGCGCGCAAGCGCGCGCGATCGTCGAAGAGACGCTCGGCAAGCCGATTGCGGAATTGTTTGCGAGTTTCGACGAAACGCCGCTGGCCTCGGCCTCGATTGCGCAGGTGCACGCGGCGCGCTTGCTGCCCCCATCCGGCCCTGCGCACCACCTTCCCCCGCAAGCAGGGGAAGGCAGGTTCGCGCAGCCTGCGGCTGCATCGGGTCGCGAAGTCGTGGTCAAGGTACTGCGCCCGAACGTCGCAAAAAACATCCGTCAGAATCTCCAACTGCTCGACGCGTCGGCGCGCCTGATCGAGCGCTGGCATCCGCAAGCGGACAAGCTGCGCCCGCGCGACCTGTTCGACGAGGTCGCCAAGACCCTGCACAACGAATTGAACCTGCAACATGAAGGCGCCAACGCCAGCCTGCTGCGGCGGAATTTCCAGGACTCCGACGATCTCTACGTACCGGAGATCTTCTGGTCGCACTCGGGCGAAAAAGTGCTGACGATGGAGCGCGTGCACGGCATTCCGGCCGACGACATCGCCGCGCTGGACCAGGCCGGCATCGACCGCCGCAAGCTCGCCACCAAGGGCGTGCGGCTGTTCTACGAGCAGGTGTTCCGCGATAATTTTTTCCACGCCGACGCGCACCCCGGCAACATCTGGGTCGATCCCACCCGTACCCGCGAGCCGCGCTTCATCGCACTCGATTTCGGCATCATGGGATCCTTGCCGGACGAGGACCAGTACTGGCTGGCAGAAAATTTCATCGCAATGTTCGAGCGCAATTACCGCCGCATCGCCGAGTTGCACCTCGCTGCCGGCTGGATGCCGCGGCACATCCGCGTGGATGAACTGGAAGCCGCAGTGCGTACCGTATGCGAACCCTACTTCACGCGCCCGCTCTCGGAGATCTCGCTGGCGGAAGTGGTGGCGAAACTCTTCAGCACCGCGCGCAAGTTCGAACTCACCCTGCAGCCGCAACTGATCCTGCTGCAGAAGACCCTGCTCAACGTCGAGGGCCTCGGCCGCCAGCTCGATCCCAACATCGACATCTGGTCGGTGGCGCAGCCGGTGTTGAAGCGCATCCTCGCCGACCGTTACAGCCTCAAGCACGCCGTCAAGGAAATCCGCAAGCGCGTGCCTGAATGGCTGCGCATCGCGCCCTTGATTCCCGAAAAGGTCCACGCAGCGCTCGCAGCGCTGGCCAAGGGCAACGGCCCGCTGCAGGTGGGCGAGCGCGAGATGGAACACCTGTACAACCTCGCACGCGAAACCCAGCGGCGAATCCTCGTTGCCGCGTTCGGCGGCACCGTGCTGCTCGGCGCGGCGGTGATCTACGCCTTCGCGCCGCAGCTTGGCATCTGGCCGCCAGCGGGCATCGCCGCGGCGGGCGTGCTGAGCTTCGTGGTGGCGTGGCCGTGGAAGCGGTCGAAGATGTGAGGGTGTCTTCCCCCTTCCGGCGGAAGGCGGCGAGGGGATGGCTTTTGATCCATCGCGCGGCGGCATCCCCCGGCGCTGGCGCGCTCGCGCTCCGCCCTTCGTGCCGACCGCGGCGATCCGCCGCGGTCGCGCCTTCCGGCGCGCCTACTTGGCTCGGGCCTGGTTCGCCACTGCGGCAGCTTTCGCCGCGATCGCCTCGGCATCGCCAAGATAGAAATGTTCGAGCGGTTGCATGCCGGCGTCGAAGCGGTATACCAACGGCACGCCATTCGGGACGTTCAGCCCGGTGATCTCGGCATCGGATATGCCATCGAGATACTTCACCAGCGCGCGCATGGAATTGCCGTGCGCCACCACCAGCACGCGCTGGCCGGACCGGATCGCCGGCGCCAGCACCTCGTGCCAATACGGCAGCACCCGCGCCACGGTGTCTTTCAGGCATTCGGTCAGTGGAATCTGCGCGGAACCGAGCTTGGCGTAGCGCGGATCCTTTGCATAGGGGTTGTGCCCGGGATCGAGCGGCGGCGGCGGCACGTCGTAACTGCGCCGCCAGATGTGCACCTGCGCATCACCATGTTTCGCCGCGATTTCGGACTTGTTGAGACCGGTCAGCGCGCCGTAATGGCGCTCATTCAAACGCCAGTCGGTGAAGACGGGCAACCAGGCGAGATCCATGGCGTCCTGCATCGCCCACAGCGTGTGCACCGCACGCGTCAGCACCGAGGTATGCGCGATATCGAACGCGTAACCCTCGCGCCTCAGCAATTCACCCGCCTCGCGCGCCTCGCTGCGGCCCTGCTCGGTGAGATCGATGTCGGCCCAGCCGGTGAAACGATTTTCCTTGTTCCACAGTGACTGGCCGTGGCGGATCATCACGAGGGTGTGCATGGCATGGTGCCCGTTCCGGGAATCGGCACATTCTAACGAATGCCGGAAGTCACGGTGACATCCGACCTATTGGCAAGACCACAATAGTCGGGCACGATCTTCCTGCATCAGCGCATTGTGCGCAGGAGGGTTCCATGCAAGCCACACGTCTTTGCACTTACATTTTCGCGCTCGTCGCACTGCCGCTCGCGCTGGGCGCGTGCGTCAGCGGCGTGAACGGTTCGGTGGATGTTCCGGCCGGCACCAGCAAGGCCGATGCCAGCACGGTCAACGGCGCGGTGAACATCGGGCCCAAGGCCAAGGTCGACCACGCCACCACGGTCAACGGTTCGGTCAACCTCGGCGAAGGCGCGCAGGCCGGCGAAGCCACCACCGTGAATGGCCACGTCACGCTCGCCGCAAACGCGACTGCCGGCAAGATCACCACCGTCAACGGCGGCGTGACGCTGGATGGCGGCGCCAGCGTAAGCGGCGATGTTACCGCCGTGAACGGCGCATTGAGCCTCGCCGCGGGTTCCGCGGTCCACGGCTCGCTGACCAACGTCAACAGCCACATCACGATCGACGGCGCGCATGTCGGCCACGGCATCACCACCGTCAACGGCGACATCGACATCACCGGCAAGGCCGTGGTCGACGGCGGCATCAAGGTCGCCAAGCCGAACGATCACGGCCTGCTCGGCATCCACATCAGCACCAACGATGTACCGCGCATCACCATCGGCCCCGGGGCCACCGTGAACGGTCCGTTGACCTTCGAACGCCCGGTACAGCTCTACATCAGCAACGCCGCGCAGGTCGCGGGGCCGATCACCGGCGCCACCGCGGTGAAGTTCTCCGGACCGACGCCGCCGGCATCCTGAAGCCTTGAACGCGTGACCCGGCTGGCGCCGGGGTCACGCGTTCGCTGCGGTTCGATTGCCCGCACGCACATGCCGGGACACGCCACGGCCGCGCATCAACCCGCCCGCGCTGCGCCCGCGGTGACATCTTCACCCGCAACATCAGGCGTGATTTTCATGATCGATTGGCGCACTTCGCGCGCCAGGATCAAGCGGGCGTCGCGGGCGACGTCGTCGAGCACCGCGTCGAATTCGAGCTTGCCATTGGCATCCGCCCAGACCACGCGGCGTTCGCGCAGTTTCTGGATGAAGCCGCGGAACAGGCTCTTGTCGAAGAACTCCGGCGCACTCTGCTGGTACAGCAGCGAGAGGCGCTGGGCCGCGAGCTGGCAGACATTTTCCAACTGCCCGGCACTCAAGGTGTGCGGGCCGTTCTTCACCAGCGCCGCAATCGCGATGTAGTAGCGCTCGAAGGCCTGCATCAGGCATTGCGCCAGCAGGCGCAGCTGGTAGGCATCGTCCTCGTGGCCCGCGGCAAGGTGCACCACCGAACCATCGCCACCCGTCGCCAGCAAGCCGCGTGCGACCAGGGCATCAATCAACGCGTCAATGCGCGCGGCGAAGCCGTCCGCATCCCACGGCAGGAACAGTTCGGACTGGATAAACGGATACACCGCGCGGCCGAGGCGCTTGACCACATCGCGCGCGATGCGACGATTCTTGATGAAGCAGCACGCCACCCACGCGCCCGCGGCAAACATGTGCAGCACGTTGTTGCGGAAGTAGGACAGCAGCACCGCCTTCTCGCCCTCGACCGCCAGCACATCGCCGAGCGGATGCGCGATGCGATGGATCCAGCCCATCTGTTCGGCATAGGCGATGATGTCGGCCGGCGCCATCGGCGTCACCGTGGTGCGGTCCGAATAGGGCAGTTCGGTGAGGATGCCCTTCATCAACTCCAGTTGCGCCAGCAGGTCGGTCTCGGCCAGCGCGTGCCGCGGCGCGGCCAGCAAGGCCACCGCGATCAGGTTGATCGGATTGACGTCGGCGGCGCGGTTGATTTCAACCTGGATGCGCTCGGCCAAGGTGTCGATCACGCCCGGCAACCATTCCGGCCGCGCCTCGCTGCCGGCTTGCGTGCGCCATTCGGGATCGGCGGCGTCCAGCAGGGGATTGAGCAACACCGGTTCGCCGAAATTGAGTGTCACCCGCCCGTAATGCTGGCGCAGGGCACGCAAGCCGCGCAGGATGCCGAGCCAGGACTCGCCTTCCTTCTTCTGGCCTGAAAGCTCGCCGATGTATGAGCGGCCTTCCATCAATTTTTCGTAGCCGATGTAGACCGGCTGGAACAGCACCGGCCGCCGCGGCGCGCGCAGGAAGGCGCGCACGGTTATCACCAGCATCCCGGCGCGCGGCGCCAGCAGGCGCCCGCTGCGTGAACGCGTGCCCTCGACGAAATATTCCAGCGGCACACCACGCTGCACCAGCTGGCTGACGTATTCGGAGAACACGGCCGAGTACAGCGCATTGGCCTTGAAGCTGCGGCGCAGGAAGAACGCGCCGCCCTTGCGCAGGAATGGCCCCAGCACCGGCAGGTTGAGGTTCACGCCCGCCGCAATATGCGGCGCCACCACGCCGGACATGTGCAACTGGTAACTCATCAGCACGTAGTCGGCGTGGCTGCGATGGCAGGGCACGTACACGACCTCGTGGCCCGGCGTGACGGCGCGCACCCCATCGAAGTGGTGCATCGTGATGCCGTCGTACAGCTTGTTCCAGAAGTTCGACAGCAGGAACGACACCGAGCGCACGAACGGCGGCGAATAATCCGCGGCGATCTCGCGCGCATAGTGTTCCGCGCGCTTCCAGGCCTTGGCCGCGCTCAAGTTTTCCTTGGCCGCGGTGGAGGTGATCGCCGCGCGCACGCTTTCGGCATCCAGCACCGAAACCATCACCGTGCGCCGGTGCGAAAGATCCGGCCCGATCACCGCGGTGCGCACACGCCGGAAATGCGCGCGCAACACGCGCGCCAGTTTGCGCTGCAGGCGCGGGATCCGCTCGTCGGCCGATTCCTCGCGCAGCGCGCTCAGCGAAATCGGCGGCGAAAACCGCACGATGGTGTCGCGCCCGTTCAGCAGCAGCGCCAACAGGCGCCGGAAGTGGCCGACCACCGCCCAGTTTTCCGAAAACAGCACGCTGAACCAGCCGGACTGCCGGTTCGGCGCACGCCCCACGTAGATCGCAACCGGCATCAATTGCACATTGCTGCCCGGGTCGGCTTCCAACGTTCGCAGCATCTGCCGGATCGTGTTCAACGCAAAGCGGTCGCGATTGCGGCGCTGGAACCAGCCGCCGGTACCGCGCATGGCGAACATCGCGCGCCGGCGCCGGCCCAGCCCGGGCATCGCCGTGAGTGGGCTGGGCAGGCCGGCCTCGCGGCAGGCGCGTTCCAGGATCAGGCCGTCGGAAAATCCGTTGCGCTCGATGACGTAGATGACCGGCGTATTGGGCTTGAGCTGCGACACCGGCTCGGCCGGATCGCGCTTGATCCGCACCCACGGCGCCAGCAACGCGCCCCACAGTGCACGCCACCAGCTGGAATGCACCAGCGCGTCGCGGCTCAGGTTTTCGGTCATGACGTGGGCCATGGGTGCTTGAACTAGCCAAGGGTTCACTCGATCGGGGATTGTCCCACAACGCCGGACGTGGCCCCCGGGGCACCGGCCCCACCCGGCGCCAGCACCCACGCGGTCCTGCAATTGCCCGCGGGTTGCCAGAAAATGGTCAGATTTGGGGGTGCGCCGCACTGGGCGCGGACGCTGCGGAAGCCGGCACGGCAGGCGTCGCTGTACTCGACGCAGATGCCGGGTTGACGCTGCTCGCACTCGCTGTCGACGCCGCCGGCGCGGGGTGAGCCTTGCGCCATGCATCCAGCATCGCCGTGTCGTACCAGTGGCCATCCACCCGGCGCATGGCCCATTCGCCGGTCATCGGCGTACCCGCAAGGGTCAGGCTCAACTGCACCACCGCTGCATCGCTGAGGATCGAGACGGTGGCAGGCTTGGCGTCATTCAAGCTGGCTGCCAGATTGAGGCCGTAAATGTCGAGCAGGCTCTCCATGCCGTTCCAGATGATGCCGTAGTCGCGCATGCTGGTGGCGTAATCGAGTGCGCGCCATTGCTGGAGCGTTTGCACGTGCAACTGGCGCGCGGTGGCGCAGACGAGATCAATCGCCTTGGCCAGCTTTTGCTTGTCGCCGAAATCAACCTTGGCGGCGAAGGCATTGGTTGCGTAGAGAACCTGCAGCGCCAACAACCGCTGCGCAGATCCCAGTTGCGGGGATCCATTGATCATTTCCTTGCCGGTCGCCGCCAGCACGCTGGCCAACACCGGCGGCAGGCCCTTGCCATCGCCGCCGGCCAACTCCGGCTGCAGGCGCTGCAGCAGCTTTGCTTCCGCGCCGGGATCGGTGAGCATCTGCATGATCGCGGCAAACTGCTGCTGCTCGGCTTTGGAGGGTGGCTCGGCATGCGCGCGCGCGGCATCCCATTCCTGCCGCCACTGCACGTAATCGGCGGGCGGCAGGCGGTTCTTCATCAAGCCATCGAAATCACCGCTCGCGGTCAAGCGCAAGTTGGTGGCGACGGCCTTCTCGGGGGTGATGTTGCTGGGCGGCGGCGGCGCCTGGTGGCAAGCCGCCAGCAGCGCGGCGACGGCACAAGCCACGAACAGCGTGGCAGCGCGCCGGCAGACCGGGGCAGGGCAATGGACGCTTGGCATGCGCCGCAGTGTGGCGAGGCAAGGCCCGCGAGGCAAGCCGGGCCGAATCAGTCCGTCGCCGCGGCGATTTGCGCGATCATGAATGCCGCCATCGCCGCCGGATCCGGCGCCAGCCGGATCGGGCGGCCCACCACGATGTAGTCCGCGCCCTGCGCGAACGCGGCCGGTACGTCCACGGTGCGCTTCTGGTCGTCGCTGGAAGCGACCGCCGGGCGAATCCCGGGGCAAACCGTCAGCAGGTCCGGCCCGAGTGCAGCGCGCAGGCGTGGCAGGTCCGCACCCGCGCAGACCACGCCGTCAATTCCAGCCGCTTGTGCCAGGCGCGCGCGCCTGATCACCACGTCAGCCGGATCGCCTTGCACATCCAGCGCGGCAAGATCGGCGGCATCGTTGCTGGTCAGCACCGTTACCGCCAGCAGTTGCAGCGAACCCTTCACCGCCACCGCAGCTTCCAGCATCGCGCGACTGTCGCAATGCAACGTCGCAAACGTTACCGGATAGTGCGCCAGGCCCCGCACAGCACCGGCGACCGTCGCCGGCACATCGTGGAACTTGAGGTCGGCGAAGATGCGCTTGCCGCGGCTCGCCAGTTCGTCCAGCACCCGGAAATAGTCGCCGCCGGAGAGCAACTCCAGGCCGATCTTGTAGAACGACACGGTATCGCCGAGGCGATCCATCCAGGCGACAGCCTGGTCGTAGCCGGGAACATCCAGCGCAAAGATCAAGCGCTCGCGGGCGGCAATGGGCGTGGCGTGCGGCATGCAGGCTCCCGAAGTGGCGTCGGGCAATGTTAGTGCGTGCAGGCCACGCCGTCTCGTTGGGTCACCGGGGCACCATGGACACCATCGACACGCCATGCAGCACGTCTGGACGTGGTGCCAGCGAGGACAACATCCGCACCGAGGAATTCGCAGGTTATTGAGCGCCCGGCACGCGGCTATTGCCGCAAAAGCTTGCGCACGGCCGCGAGATTGCGCCGGCTGACTTCGGGTCTCGCGTCGCTGCCGGCGATCAACGCGCGCAGCGTGCCGTCGGCGTCGCGTTGCAGGCCCAGCAAGCGCTCGCCGGGAATCAGGCAAGCGCGATGGATGCGCACGAAGCGTTCCGGAAAAGCTTCCTCGATGGCTTTCAACGACTGCTCGGTGAGCGCCTCGCCTTCGTCGCGATGCACGGTGACGTACTTGTCGTCGGCACTCAGGTACAGGATTTGTGCAAGGGGCACGCGGATCGGCGCCCCGCGTGCCTGTGCGTTCAATGCTTCGGTGGGACGCGTGCGTTGGCGCAACGCCGTGGCGCGTGCCAGCGCTTCGCGCAGGCGTTCGATCCGCACCGGTTTCAACAAGTAATCCGCCGCGCGCAATTCGTACGCGGCCAGTGCGTGTTCGTCATACGCGGTGCAAAACACCAGTTGCGGCGGATCCGGCAGCGCGGCGAGGCGCCGCGCCACGCCGATGCCATCCAGCCCGGGCATGGCGATGTCCAGCAGCAACAGCTCGACGCGGGCTTCCACGCATGCCGCCAGCACGGCCTCGCCATCGCCGACACTGGCGACCACCTCGGCGCCCTCGCAGTCGCGCAACAGCGCGGTCATGCGCGCACGCGCCAGTGGTTCATCGTCAGCGATCAGGATTCGCATCCGGCAACCTCACGATCACGCAATAGCGTGCGCCATCGTTGCGCACCTCGATGCCGCCGCGTTCCCCGAAGTGATAGGCGATGCGGCGGCGGACGTTGTCGAGCCCGTGCCGGCTGCGCGCCGGCGGCGCAGCGTCCGGCAGCGGATTGGCAATTTCGATCTCGATCCCGTGATCGACGCGGCGCCCGCCGAGCGTGAGCGTGCCGCCTTCGCGCAGCGGCTGGATGCCGTGATAGACCGCGTTTTCGACCAAGGGCTGCAGCAGCAACGCCGGCATCTCCAGTTCTCGCGGCAGCGCATCGAGGTCGCGCTGAACGCGCAGCCGATCGCCCAGGCGCAACTGCTCGATCGCAAGGTAGCGCTCGATCAGGTCGAGTTCCGAACCGAGCGTGCCCGGCCTGTCCTCGACACCGAGTGCCGCGCGGAACAATTCGGACAAGTCCTCGACCGTGCGCTCGGCGGCATCGGGATCGGTGCGCACCAGCGCGGCCACGGTGTTCATGCTGTTGAACAGGAAGTGCGGGCGGATGCGCGCCTGCAAGGCGTCGAATTGCGCGCGCGCAACAGCCGCCAGCCGCGCCCGCCAATCGGCCAACACCTGGAAATAGCGCAACAGTGCCCCCGCCAGCAGCGCAGCCAACGCTGTGTTGCCGGCAACAAACCGCATGCCGGAACCCGGCGTGAGGCCGGTGCCGAGGGCGTGGTCGATCCACGCCACCACCACGCTCGCGAACGCGACCAGCAGCACCAGCGAAAGCCATGACAGCACGTAACCGGTGCCGCGCGGGAAGCGTGTGAGCAACGGCGACAGCCGGCACAGCAACAGCGCGGAGAGCAAGGCCAGCCACACCACGAACGCCGACGCGGTGAAGAAGCCGCGCCAGGCCATCCGCGCGTCCGGCGCCAGCGCATCAACCATCACCACCAGTTCGGCCACCACCACGAGGGTGAACACGGCGTCGGCGCTGCAGAAATCCGGCAACGCGGGATTGTCGCGGTGCTTCGGGGGCATGGATCCGGCCATGCGCGCAGTATGCCTGCACGGCGTGCGTGCGTCCCTGATCGCCGCGTCGTTGCAACAACCGGCGCGGTGAGCCTCCCGGACCGGGTGCACCAGCACGGCCGCGGGCGGTCCGATTTTCACAACAGCTCGCTCATCCCCGCCCGAGGCGTGCCGCAAGCCACGCGCCGAGGTCGGCGATTTCCGGCGGGCAGACCTGATGTGCCATCGGGTAACTGTGCCAGTCGACCGCATAACCCCATTCGCGCAGGCTGTCGCGCGAGCGCTCGCCGAGATATTGCGGCACCACCGGATCGAAGGCGCCGTGGCCCATGAAAATGGGCGTGGCGGCGTTGGCGCTGCTGCACTCGGCCCGCGTCACCTCCGCGATCGGCAGGTAGGTCGACAGGGCAACGATGCCCGCGAGTTTTTTTGCATGCCGCAGCCCCGCGGCCAATGCGATCGCGCCGCCCTGCGAGAAGCCGGTCAGCACGATGTGGGACTCCGGCACGCCACGCTCCACTTCGCGCGCGATCAGCGCACCGACTTCGACAATCGAAGCGCGCACGCCGGCCTCGTCCTGTTTCTGCGACAGATCGAATCCGGCGATGTCGTACCAGGCGCGCATCGGCAAGCCGCCGTTGAGGCTGACCGGCCGCACCGGCGCATTCGGGAACACAAATCGCAGCGGCGGCCACTCCGGCTGTACCAGTTGCGGCAGTATCGGCACGAAATCGTTGCCGTCGGCGCCAAGGCCGTGCAACCAGATCACGGCGTGACGGGGGTTGGGCGCGGTTTCGCGCTCGATACTCGAAAGGGGCGTGGGCATGGCGGTGATCGTAAGGCAGGCGCGAATTTTGCGCACGCGATGACTTCCGGTGCTTGCGATGACACCCGGCGCGTGGCTAGGCTCGTCTTTTTGGCTGGGGACTCCCTCGATGAATCGCATCTGTGTTGCCGTTCTGGCTGGCCTGCTGGTCAGCACCGGGGCACTCGCCGCGGCGCCACAAGCTGTGCAGGCGCCGCCCGCCGCGGCGCGCATCACCCTCGAACAAATCATGGCGAATCCCGACTGGATCGGGCCGCCGGTCGAGGACGAACACTGGAGCGTTGATGGTCGCTCGATCTATTACAAGCTGAAGCGCGACGGGTCGTCGATTCGCGACCTGTACCGTGTCGCTGCCAACGGCGGCACGCCTGCGAAACTCACCGGTGCCGAGCTTGCGACTGCCAACGGGCCGGCGGTGTTCGACAGCAAGCATGCTCGCGCGGCCTACCTGCAGCACGGCGACGTGTTCGTGCACGACATGGCCAGCGGCATGACCCGCCAGCTCACCCGCAGCGATACCTACAAATCCGGACTGCAGATTTCCTCTGATGGCCAGTTCGTGAGCTGGACCGAGAACGGCAATGATTGGCACGTGTGGAACGCTGGTACCGGCGTGGTGTCGCAGGCAGCGACGCTGAAGACTGCGGAAAACCCGGCCGACGCCAAGCCCGGCCAGATGGAGCGCCTGCAGCTCGACCTGTTCTCGACCCTGCGCGAGATCAAGGCCGACAGGACTGCCGTGCGCGAACGCAAGCTCAAGTTGGACGCGGAAAATTCCGCGCGTGCCGCGGCGCCGTACTGGCTCGGCGACAGCGTCAAGGTTGCCATGACGTCGCTCTCACCCAACGCACACTGGCTGCTGGTGGTGACGCAACCCAAGTCGTACCAGGACGGCAAGCAACCGGTGGTGGTGCACTACGTCAATGATTCGGGCTACCCGGAAATCGAAAAAGCGCGCACCTACGTCGGCCGCAACAGCGCCGCGCCGCAATCGCTGGTGTTGCTGGACCTGCAAACACACAAGCAATATCCGCTGTCGACCGCTGACCTGCCCGGCATCCACGCCGATCCGCTGCATGACTTGCGCAGCAAGCGCATCGCGCAATTGAAGCAGGAAGGCCACGCCGCCGAAGCCGCCGCGCTGGCCGCGCCCAAGACGCGCGCGGTATCGGTCAACTTCGTAGTGGCCGGCGAGTCCGGTTATCCGGCGATCGCATGGAGTCCGAACGGCGAAAATCTCGCGGTCGAACTGGTCGCCAACGACCACAAGGATCGCTGGATCGAATCCGTCGATTTCGCGACGCACAAGCTCGTGACCCAGAACCGCCTGACCGATCCCGCGTGGATCAACTGGAGTTTCAACGAGCTCGGCTGGCTGCCCGACAACCGCACACTGTGGTTCGATTCGGAGGCCAGCGGCTGGTCGCAGCTGTACGTGAAGCCGCTGGATGGCAGCGCGCGCGCGCTGACCGGCACCGGCTACGAGGTGTCCGATCCAGTCGTTTCGCCGGACGGCAAGTGGTTCTACGTGCTTTCGAACAGGCAGGCGCCGTATGACTACGACGTCTATCGCGTGCCGGTTGCAGGCGGTGCGCTGCAGCAGGTGACGCACTACGCGGGCATGGACGATTTCATCCTTTCGCCGGATGGTACGAAACTCGCGGTACTGCATTCGAGCGCCTACGTGCCGCCGCAGCTGGCAGTGATGAACGCCGATGGCAGCGCTGCGCGTGAGCTCACCGACACCCGCACCGCCAAGTACAAAGCGTACGCCAGGCAATTCGTGCAGCCGGAGTTCGTCAAGGTGCCGTCGAGTCACGGTCACTTCGGAATTTGGTCCAAGTACTACCAGCCCGCCGGTTACGATACCTCGCACCTGCACCCGGCTGTGATCTTCGTGCACGGCGCCGGCTACCTGCAGGATGTCGAGAAGAACTGGTCGTTCTACTTCCGCGAGCAGATGTTCGACAACCTGCTGCTACAGGAAGGTTATGTCGTGATCGACATGGACTACCGCGGCTCAGCCGGCTACGGCCGCGATTGGCGCGATGCAATCTACCGCCACATGGGCCACCCGGAATTGCAGGACCTGCTGGACGGCAAGGCGTGGATGGTCAAGAACCATCACGTCGATCCCGCGCGCGTCGGCATTTACGGCGGTTCCTACGGCGGCTTCATGACCGAGATGGCGCTACTGCGCGCACCGGGCGAATTCGCCGCGGGTGCGGCGCAACGGCCACCATCCGACTGGACCAGCTACAACGATGGTTACACCTCGGATATTTTGAACACCCCGCAGCTCGATCCCGAGGCCTACAAAATTTCCTCGCCAATCGAATACGCGAAGAACCTCGCCGATCCGCTGCTGATCAACCACGGCCTGATCGACAACAACGTGATGACGGGCGATTCGATCCGCCTGTACCAGCGCTTCATCGAACTGCACAAAAAGAACTTCTGGATCTCGCTGTACCCGATGGAACGCCACGACTTCAAACATGCCGCTGACTGGTACGACGAATACCGGCGCATCCACGACTTGTTCACGCAGTACGTGAAGGACAAGCCCTGAGAGCGATGTTGCAAGCACGGGGCGCCGCAAGGCGCCCCGTCTTGTTGGCGGCCGCGCAATGGTTCGGATACTGGCATGCGCTGAAGACGCTGGGCGTAGCCACCACGCTGGTGGTGTAAGCCATCCGGAGCACCCCATCGCCGGCCACCAGGACCAGGCCGGCATCCTGTGGTGGCTGCTCGACTGGTTCGGCAAATATCTTTAGGCGGCGCCCGCAGCGCCGAGGAATGCGTCACAGAGCGCCTTGCGGCGAGAGCGGGCATGGCGGCAGGAACTGCCACAGGCGCGCGCCAGGCTCGCACCCGCTACCGGTTTACCGATTGCCCGAAAGCTTGATCCGGGGCTTCGTTGCGGCCGATGATCGAGCGCGCACATTCAGCGCGCGCCTCGGTACGTGGGCCCGGTTCGTCTACGGCGAGCAGCCCTGCCATCGGTCATGCTTGACACCGGCTCATGTGTATTGGCATATTGATACACATGGACGCATCCTTGCTCACCATCCAACCCGCCTCGGCCGAGCCGATCTATCGCCAGATCGTCGAGCAGCTGCGGCGTTTGATCGCCGGCGGCCAGATCGCGCCGGGCGATTTGCTGCCCTCGGTGCGCGACGTGGCGGGCTTCCACGCGGTCAATCCGATGACGGTGTCGCGCGCGTACAGCCTCGCCGAGAGCGAAGGTTTGCTCGAACGCCTGCGCGGCAAGGGCATGGCCGTCGCCGCCGTCAAGCGCGCCACGCAATCCCAGGTCCAGCGCCTCGCGCTGCTGGAACCTCAAATCACCGCGCTGGCCCGCCAGGCCCGCGAGCTCGAACTTCCCGCCGAACCGGTGTTGCGCCGGCTCGGCAAACTGCTGGAGGAGTAACGCATGCACGCCGTCGCCAATGTTGCTGCCGCCGCATCCCAGGCGCCGCTGCAAGTCAGCGGGCTCACACACCGCTATGACGCCAAGGTGGTGCTGGACCGTGTGGACTTGTCGCTCGAACCCGGCAGCGTACTGGGACTCATCGGCCGCAACGGCGCCGGCAAGTCGACCCTGATCCGCGCGATGCTTGGCCTGCTGGTACCCGACGCGGGCAGCGCCTTCGTGTTTGGCGAAGCTGCGCTGAAGCTGTCCGACCCGGTCAAGGAACGGCTGGGCTACGTGCCGCAGCAGCCCGATGCACTGGCCTGGCTGACTGCTGCGCAGATGTTCGATTACCTGTCGCGGTTTTATCCGCGCTGGGATCACCGCTTCGTCGATAGCACGCTGCAGCGCTGGAAGATCGCGCCGAAAAAGGTGATGGCCAAACTCTCGCCGGGCGAACGCCAGCGCGTCGACTTGATCCGCGCACTGGCGCCGCAACCGGAACTGCTGGTGCTGGACGAACCGGCCGCCGCGCTGGACCCGGTGGCGCGCCGCGAACTGCTGCGCGAGATTGCGCTGCGCGCAGGCGAGTCCGGCACCACGGTGCTGTTTTCCACCCACATTGTGTCCGACCTTGAACGCGTGGCCTCGGACATCGCCTTCCTGCACGAGGGCAAGCTGCTGTTGCATTGCGCGGTGGACGACACCAAGGAGCGCTACGCGCGCCTGTGGCTGCCGGCCAAGCTGGCCTATGCGGCGCCGGCATCACGCTTCGACAAGCGCCGCCACGAGGACGGCAGTATCTCGGTGGTGATCGAGCGCGACGACGACGGCGCGTGGCCCGACGCCACCCAGCTTCCTGGTGCGCGGGTGGACGCACTGGGCCTCGAAGACCTGTTCGTGGAGATTGCCGAATGAACGCCGTGCGTGGTGTGCTTCCGCATCCGCGCACAATGACTCTGCGCGGCAAGCTTCGCGCATGCCTGATGCTCGGCATGTTGTTGGTCAATCTCGCGGGCGTCACCGGCATTGCGCTCGGCGCCCACGACCCCCACGGCATCGCGCTGGGCCTGACGTCGCTCGCGCTGCTGCTGGCCGCGCTGGCATGACCGGCCTCCTCCCACAGCTGGCGGCGGCATGCTGCACGGCTCCTCCCACGCAGTTGGAATCGCGATGAACGCTACCGCCGCCAACTTTCCCACTATCGTTCCGGGGAATCGCATGCGCATCGTTGACGTTCTTTTGGTGCCACGCTACGCGAATTCGCGCGTAACCCGCTGGACTGCCGCAGTGTTGTTCTGCCTGCACGCTGCGACGGCGCTGGCGATCGGAATCTTTGTCCATGACCCGCATGCGCAAGCGGCCGCGCTCATCGTGTACGGCTTCGGCGTGGGCTTTTTGTGGCTGATGTGGTTGTCGGCACTGCTGTTGATCGCGCGCGACGGGCGCCGCCTGCGGCTGGCCGGCGTGGTCCGCAACACCGCGACCGCGACGGTTTTCTATGCGGTGGCCTGCGTGGCGGCACCGGTGGCAATCACCGCGTACGCCGGTGGCGACGTGGCGCTCGCGGCGCTGTATCCGGCGCTGGCGATCGCCGCCTTCCTCGCCTTCGTGTTGTTCCCGCGTTACCTCGCCACCTGGTTCGGCTTCCTGCCGGCCATCTACATCGGCCTGCACAACGTCGGCTGGGCACCCTCGCCTTTTCAGCCAAGTTTCCAACACGGCGCGTGGGTGGCGCTTGCGATCTTCGCGGTCGGCGACGTGATCCGTTGGCGCCAGTTGCTGCACAGCGAGGACAACGATGCCTCCGGCTGGCGCAGCGCGATTCTCATGCAGTTCCGCCGCAACCTGATCTCGCGCGACTGGGGCTTCGACCGCCAATGGGATTTTCGACGTTCCGCAAACCGCGTGACCGCGGTGGACCTTCGGGGCATCGGTCCGGCGGCGCCGGTCAAGGGCATCCGGGTCGTGCTGGGCGGCTGGTTCCTGCCGCAAACCCTGCGCAGCCGGCTCGGCAACTTTGCACGGGTGCTGCTGCCGCTGTTGTTGCTCATCCCGCTGTTCTGGGTGATGCGCATCGGCCACGCCCATTCAATACTCAAGGCCTGGCAGGTCGTCAGTGCCGGCGTCGGCCTGTGGTTGGGCGTGTTCGGCGCGCTCATGCTCGAGTTGGCGGTGGTGGGCATCGTGCACCGCCGCTGGCGCCAACACGCCAACCTGGGGTTGCTGGCGCTTACCCCCGGCTTGGGCGGAAGCGGCGCCGTGGCCCGTGTCAGTCGCGCGCTCTTCACCGGTCCGGCGATCGGCTTCGCGGTGCTGTGGCTATGCCTGCTGGTACCGACCCTGACGCTGTTTCCCAACCCGATGGCGGCCCTGCTCGGCAGCCTGTTCGTCATCGCGATGGCGGCGTTGATGGTGCTGGTGGTGCTGGGTACCTTGGCCGGACGTCCACTCGGCGTGTTCGCCAAGATCGTGCTGGGCTTGGTGCTGATGGTGCTGGCGGATGCCAGCTTCATCTTCGTGACCGTGGCGGACGGCGACCATTCGAGCGGTGTCATGCTCGCGCAGTGGTTGGCGGCGCTGGCGTGGTCGCTGCTGATCGCCTGGGCAACGTGGCAGGCCGTGAAGGCGCGGCGCGCGTTGCAACAGCAGCCGCATCCGTTCCTGGCCAATTCGCCTTAGCGAAATCACGCTAAGCGGTCGGCTCTGCAACGAACAGTGCGGCGTACAGCCGAAATCCCGACGCCCACGACAGCACGCCGGCCAAGGCGATGGAAGAGGTTGCGAGCATGCTCACGTTCCACGGTTGCGGGCGCCACCAACGATACGCCGTCGCGCTGGCGCTGCGCTATGATCCGCCCAAACACCCTGCATGGCACGCGCATGATTTGGCTACTTGCATTCGTCACCGCGCTGGCGTTGGTGGTAGCGTTCACGACGCACTCGCCGGGCTTGGTCGCGTTCGGCCTGTTCATCGCCCTCATCGGCGTGATCGCGCTCGCCTTGATCTTCATTGATCGCCACATGCGCGCCAGCTCGCGCCCCGAGCACATGACCAAGGGCGAGCTGGAGGCACTCAAGGCAACCTTGCACAAGGGCACACTGGCGGCGGCGCAACTGCCGCCGTCGGAGGATTGCTGACGCAGCCCCATTCCGCGCTGCCGATTTCTTTTTGCTACGCTTGCAGGCTCGCGATGGATTGAAGGAGATCCGCGATGAGCAAGCTGCATCCCGTTCCGTTCGCGTTCGCTGCCGCCGAGCAAACTCCACCAGACGCGTATGCGCGGTGTTACGCCGAATCGCTGCGCGATCCGGATGCGTTCTGGGCGGAAGCGGCCAAGCGCCTGGACTGGATCAAGCCGCCGACGCAGATCAAGGACGTCTCGTTCGACGCGAAAGACCTGCATATTCGCTGGTACGCCGACGGCGTGCTGAATCCGACCGTGAGCTGCCTGGACCGCCATCTCGCGACCCGCAGCGACAAGACGGCGCTGTTGTTCGAAGGCGATGATCCGGGCGTGTCACGCGCGATCACGTACCGCGAGCTGCACGCTGAGGTTTGCAAGTTTGCCAACGCGCTGCGGAACCTCGGGGTCCGCAAGGGCGACCGCATCGCGATCTACATGCCGATGATTCCCGAGGCCTGCGTGGCGATGCTGGCCTGCGCGCGCATCGGCGCCATCCATTCCGTGGTGTTCGGCGGATTCTCGCCGGACGCCTTGGCCGGACGCATCGCGGATTCGCAGTGCAAGCTGGTCATCACCGCTGATGAAGGGGTGCGCGCCGGGAAGCAGATCCCGCTCAAGCACAGCGTCGATGAGGCCCTGACCCGACCCGGCACTACCAGTATCGAAACCGTGGTGGTGGTGCGGCGCACGGGTGGCGCCATCGACATGCAATCACCGCGCGACCGCTGGTGGCATACCTTGGTGGAAGGCCAGCCGTCCGAATGCGAGCCCGAGCCGATGAGCGCGGAAGACCCGCTGTTCATCCTGTACACGTCCGGCAGTACCGGCAAGCCCAAGGGCGTGTTGCACACGATCGGCGGCTACATGGTGTGGGTGTCGTTGACCCACGAGGCCATTTTCGACTTGCGCGAAGACGATGTGTACTGGTGCACCGCGGATGTGGGCTGGGTCACCGGCCACAGTTACATTGTTTACGGGCCCCTCGCCAACGGCGCGACCTCACTGGTGTTCGAAGGCGTGCCGAACTGGCCGGATGCTTCACGCATCTGGCAAGTGTGCGACAAGCACAAGGTGACAATCCTGTACACGGCGCCGACCGCGATTCGCGCTCTGATGCGCGACGGTGACGGCCCGGTCCACAAGACCTCGCGCGCGTCGTTGCGTCTGCTGGGCTCGGTCGGCGAGCCGATCAACCCGGAAGCGTGGGAGTGGTACTTCAACGTGGCCGGTGAAGGCCGCTGCCCGATCGTGGATACGTGGTGGCAGACCGAAACCGGCGGCATCCTGATTTGCCCCTTGCCCGGCTCGACGGTGTTGAAACCCGGCGCTGCGATGAAGCCGTTCTATGGGATCGTGCCGGCATTGGTGGATGCCGACGGCAAACGCATCGACGGCGAGGGCGAGGGCAACCTGGTCATCCTGGATTCCTGGCCCGGCCAGATGCGCTCGGTGTATGGCGACCACCAGCGTTTCATCGACACCTACTTCAAGGCCTACCCCGGCATGTATTTCTCGGGCGACGGTGCGCTGCGCGATGCCGATGGCGACTGGAAGATCACCGGACGCGTCGACGATGTCATCAATGTATCCGGCCACCGGATCGGCACCGCGGAAGTAGAAAGCGCGATGATGGCCGACGCGCGCGTCGCCGAGGCGGCGGTGGTGGGCTGTCCGCACGCCATCAAGGGCACCACCATTTATGCCTTCGTCACGCCGAAGGAGGGCGTGGCGCCGAGCGACACTTTGAAGCGCGAACTCGTGGCTGGCATTCGTGCGCGGATTGGTGCGTTCGCTGCGCCCGAGTTCCTGCAATGGGCACCAGCCTTGCCAAAGACGCGGTCCGCGAAAACGATGCGCAGGATCCTGCGCAAGATCGCTGAAGCGGGCCACAACGAGATCGACCTGGCCACGCTTGGCGACACCTCGACGCTGGCAGATCCATCCGTGGTCAAGCGGCTGTACGACGAGCGCGTGCGCCACTGACGTTTGCCCGCAACGGTGATGCCACTCCGTCCGGCTTTCCTCGCAACCGCGCCCGCGGTTGCCGCAGCGCACCTTGATGACGGGGACGTCCACCTTTGGCGGATTCCATACCGGCCGCAGCAACACCGCGCTCCGTTGTTGGCCTTGCTTGGCGCCTATCTTGGCGTTCCCGCCAACGCTGTTTCCGTGCTCGCCGCGCCCGGTGGCAAGCCTCGACTCGCAATCTCCGACGCCGTCAACGCGACCCGCTCACGCCTGGACTTCAACTGGTCCCACAGCGGTGACTTCGCGCTGATCGCGCTGGCCCGTGATCTTGAGCTCGGCGTGGACATCGAACATCTTGCCAAGCACCCACGCGCGCTCGAAATCGCCGCGCGTTACTTTGACTCCAGTGAAGCCGAGACCCTAGCGGCTCTCGATGAAGCTGCCCGCAAGCGCGCATTCATCGCCCTGTGGTGCGCCAAGGAATCCGTGCTGAAGGCACAGGGCACCGGCTTGTCGTTCGGTCTCGCGCGCCTCGCATTCCGGCTTGACGAGCAGGGTTTCTGGCAGCTTGCGCGAACCGATCCCGCCCTGGGCAGCACTCACGCGTGGCAGGTCGCGGGGTTCGAGGCCGCGCCTGAGTATTGCGGCGCCCTGGCGTGGCGTGGCGACGCCCGCAACCTCCATGCGTTTCAGCCGCCTCCAGCACGCGTGCAGGATTGAACGGAACTCGCGCTTCGGCCTGCTGTCCAAATGGGTGCGGGCGGTCTCCCCGCACGTTGCCGGCACCCCAAGGCCGGCAATCATGCACTCTCCCGGCGCGGACGCTCTCCGCGCCGTTTTTTTCGTGCGATGATTGCGCTTCGCCACGCTGTCGGCACGCCGTGCCGCACCGATGTTGACAACACTCCGCGTTTATCGTCGGATGAGACCCCCGCCATGACGAGGCTCAGCGTCAATCTCAACAAGATTGCGGTACTGCGCAATTCGCGCGGGGGCGCGCAACCCGACCTCGAAACCGCCGCCGAAACCTGTATCGCCGCCGGATGCGGCGGCATCACGGTGCATCCGCGCCCCGATCGCCGCCACGTGACGGCCGAGGACGTCGCGGCGCTCGCGGCGCTGACACGGGGCAGGGTGGAGCTCAACATCGAAGGCAATCCGTTCGCGCCGTCGCGTCCGGGCTACCCAGGATTTGTCGAGCTGGTTCGGCTCGCCCGGCCAGCCCAGGCCACCCTGGTTCCCGATAGCGACGGCCAGCTCACCTCGGATCACGGCTTCGACCTGACCCGGGATGTTTCAAGGTTGGCGGGCTTGGTAAGCGAGCTCAACGCGATCAGCTGCCGCGTATCACTGTTCGTGGATGCGGGCACGACCGA
Source organism: Rhodanobacter sp. (assembly GCA_022730295.1). Classification (GTDB taxonomy): domain Bacteria; phylum Pseudomonadota; class Gammaproteobacteria; order Xanthomonadales; family Rhodanobacteraceae; genus 66-474. The sequence goes on from DZCM01000001.1 coordinate 89,112, forward strand.
CGGATTGGACGCCGCGCGCGCAATCGGCGTCGCGCGCGTCGAGCTTTACACCGGTCCTTTTGCACATGCGTTTCAGGCTGGCGATTGCACGCACGCCTTGCAACGTTGCGCCGACACCGCGCTACGCGCCCACGCTGCCGGGCTCGGCGTGAATGCCGGGCACGATCTCAACCAGCACAACCTTGCCACCTTCCAAGCGGCGATTCCCGATCTCGCTGAAGTTTCGATTGGCCACGCCCTGATCAGCGAGGCGCTGTACGCCGGGTTGGCGGCTACCGTTCGCAACTACCTCACGCTCCTCGCCTGAAAAAATGCCGCGCATCGCGCGGCATTCCGTCCGTTCGCGGTGCCAGCGTCATTCAGCCGCCTTGCTTGGCCTTGCCCGCGGTGATGAAGCCCATGTGCACCATGCCGGCGTCCTTGGCTTCCTGCATCAGCTTCTTCACCACCCGCCACGGCGTTTGCTGGTCGGCGCGGATGTTCAACGCCGGTTGCGGCACCTGGGTGGCGGCAACGTGCACTTGTGCATTGAACTCAGCCTCCGTGTACTGGACATCATTCCAGTACAAGCTTCCGTCCGCCTGCACCGCGAGATCGATCGGCGGCACTTCAATGGTGGTGGGCTTGGTTTTTGGATCGGCCCGCGGAAGCTCGACCTTGATCTTGTGCGACATCAGCGGCGCCGTGATCATGAAGATGATCAACAGCACCAGCATCACGTCGGCCAGGGGGGTTACATTGATTTCGGCCTTGGGGATGTCGCTTTCGCCGCCGCCGCCCAAACTCATTGACATGACGTGGTTACCTCAATTCCCGAAACCGAGCTTCACGACGTTGTAGCGGCGCGCTTGCGCCATTACCACGGCCATGAAGTTGTACGGCGTGTTGTCGTTGGCCTTGACGTTCACCTGCGGCTGGTCGTCGACCGGCTTGGCACCAATAGTCGCAAACTGGGCCTGCAGCTCGACGTCGCTGATGGTCAAGCCGTCCCACGTCATGGTGCCGTCGGCGTTGACATACAGATCCTTCGGCGACGGCGGATTTTCCGGCGGCTTCACGTTCGGGTTTGGCTGGGGCAAATCGATCTTGATGTTGTGCTGCACGATCGGTGCAGTGATCATGAAGATCACCAGCAACACCAGCATCACGTCGATCAATGGTGTGACGTTGATGTCGGCGACGGGACCGCCGCCGCTATTGGTACTCATGCCCATGCCGAGTCCCTCTTACTTCTTGGCCGCCGGGGGGGTGGCCGCAGCCGCCGGACGCGCGGCCATCGACGATGAACCCATTTCGACGCGGGCACCCGTGGCGAAGAAATCGTGCAGGTCATGCGCGAATTCGTCGAAGTGCGCGATGGTGACGCGATTGGCGCGCGAATAGGCGTTGTAGGCGATGACCGCCGGGATGGCCGCAGCCAGGCCGATGGCGGTCATGATCAAGCACTCGCCGACCGGGCCGGCGACCGCGGAAATCGAAGATTCGCCGCTCGCACCCAGCGAGATCAGGGCGCGGTAAATGCCGATGACGGTACCGAGCAGGCCGACGAACACGGCGGCGGAACCGACTGTTGCCAGCACAGTGAGGCCACCTTCGAGGTTACGGCTTTCGCGATCGACGCCCTGGCGCAGGGCGCGGTCGACGAATTCGGAACGGTTGAGCGCCTCGACCATGCGGCTGCCTTCATGCCGTTGGTGGTGCGCGGCGGCCGATGCCGCGTCGAGCGCGATCTTCGAAAACGGCTCGGAGCGCGGCTGCTTTTCCATCACGCGCACCGCATCTTGCGCGGAGGGGGTATCCCAGAACTTCTGGATGACCTTGGGCATCCGCGCGCGGATCTGTGAGTTGCGGATCGCGATCGAGACGATGTAGTACCACGACCAGATCGACATCACGATCAACACGATCAGAACGATGGCGTCGGCCCAGTTCGTGAGCGGGTGCTCGATGATGTTGCCGATGAACTCGCTTGCGCCCACCTTGGTGAGTGCTTGCGCGTTGGTGTCCGCGGCCGCGGTGATTGCTGCTTGGATCATGGCGCTACCCTTCCTTCAGTTTGTAGCTGGTGGATCATGGAGTGACGGACTCTAACGGATTCGTATCCGTGGAGGGTGAAGTTTCTATTGCGGCAGAGTGAAGGCGACCGGTATGCGCACGACACCACCCGTGGGCTTGCCGTTGACCATGCCTGGATTGAAGCGCCAGTGGCGTGCTGCCTCTTCCGCTGCGCGATCGAGGATTCGGTAACCACTGGATCTTTCCACTTGCACATTCGTGACCTCGCCCTGCGCATTAACGGTGACGGTGAGGATCACCGTACCTTCCTGCTGCTGGCGCGCGGCCTGTGTTGGATACGTCGGCTGATGCCGGTTCTTGTAACTGATATCGACCGAGGCCCCGACGTCAGTCGGCGGCGGGGCCGGGCGCGGTGGCTGCGGCGGCGGGGCCGGCGTCGACATGACAGTTTGGACTTGCACCGGCGGCGGTTGCGGCGGCGGCAGTGGCGGCGGTGGCGTCCGCACGATCTTCACTACCTTCGGCGGCGGCTTCTGCGTCGGTGGAGGAGGAGGAGGTGGTGGTGGTGGTGGCGGCGGCGGTTTGATGAAGTTGACGCTCACGACCGTCTGTTTTTTCTTCGCGTTGGCGTTCGGCGGACCCGAAGGCGCCAACAGCATGATGAGCATGCCGGCGTGCAACGCAATCGCGACTGCGATCGCAATGGTGCGCCACCAGTTGAACGTGTTGCTGCGGGCTCGAGCCGACGTACGTGCCATCGTGTGTTGAACCAATCGCTGACCTGTTGGGCCCCACTGCGGGTCGCCGCCGGATTCCCGGAACGGCGCCGCAACCAAGGCGGCGGAAAAGTCTGAAACGTTACACCAGCATCGAGGCTTTGCCTAGTGGCAATGCCCGAATTGTGTCGAATGAATCTCTAAATCTGGTTGTCGCGGTTGCCTACTTGTGCCCCAGGCTTTTGAGCATGCGGCGCGCATCCGCACTTGTTTCCGGATCCTGCGTGGCATGCTTGTACGCGGCAATTGCCGCCGCCTTGTCCTGCAAGCCCAGTTCCACATTCCCCAGCGTCAGCCAAGCTGCTCCAACGCGCTTGAATCCACCCTTGGTCAAGGCTTGCTTGAGCGCGGCCCGGGCTTCCTTGTCGTGCTTTCCGGATTGCGCAAGCATCTGGCCGCGCAGGAAATCCACTTCACCGGTTTTCGCGTCCGGCGCTGCCTTGGTGTACGCCGCCACGGCGTTGTCGTATTGGTGCGCGATGGTGTATGAATCACCCAGCAGTTTGTAGCTGTCGTAGCCCGGCTGGACGATGCCTTTGTCCATGCCTTCCTTCAGCACGGCCACCGCCTTCATGGCGCTCGCCTTGGGATCATCACTGTTCTGGCCCAGATTGTCGTACATCTTCGCCATGTTCATGTAACCAGCCGCATCCTTGATCTGGCCATTGGCGCGGGCACGCTCCAATAGGGCCAGCGCCTTCTTGTCCTGGTTCGAATTGATATAGATCGCGATGACGTTCTGCAGCAAGGTGCTGTTGTTCGGATCCTTGGCCAAGGCCGCTTCGGCCAGTTTGGCCGCATCGTCATACTTGTCCATGGCGAAGTAGCTGGCCATCTCGATCTGGTCCCAGCTGGCTTGTGGTTTGTCGGTCAGCGACTTGGCCTTCTGGATCGCGGCCACCGCTTCGGGATATTTCTGCAGCCGGTAATACGCATTGCCTTGCAAGGCATACACGTTCGCCGATTGCGCGCCGCTTTGCTTCATCCAGCTTTCCAGTGTCGCCAAGGCGTTGGTGTAATCCTCGTTGGCGATGTACATCTGCGCGAGTGCTTCCAAGCCCTGGAAATAACTGTCGTTGTTGAGTGCATTGGCATCAAGGGCCTGTTTTTGCAGGGCGATCGCACCCTTGGTGTCGCCGCCGTGGTATTTCGCCTGCGCGAGGCCCAGCAGCGCCATCGCCTTCGCATACGGTTTTGCACTGCCGTCGGCGATGGGTTGCAGATCCTTCTCTGCGGTGGCGGTGTCCCCGCTATTGGCCGCGGCCAAGCCCTCATTCAAGGCTTTGGCTTCCCGGGCCGTCACGGCCATATCGGCCGGTTCCTTGCGGGTAGCGTTGGGAAACTTGGTCTCGTGCTTGGACTGCTTGGTTTGCTTTTTTTTGTCGTGCTGTCCACACTTGCCCGCAAGCATCTGGATGGTGTTGCAGCCCTCACCGGCCACCTGTGCCGTCGCGATCGCAGGGGTGCCCGCCAGGAGCAGCGCGAAACCGATTCCAGCGGCCAGCACCTGAAGCTCGAACTTCATCGGGAATCCTCTTGCCCAGTCAGGCAGATCACGAACGGGGAGGTTGAGGGTAGCGCGGTCCATGCGCAAAGCTCAAGTACCCGGCCCCGGAAGCACGCAACTCAGTTCAGACGTCCAGATTGCCAACCCGCAGCGCATTGCTCTCGATGAACTCGCGCCGTGGCTCGACCACGTCACCCATCAGCGTCGAGAAGATCTGGTCGGCTGCGACCGCGTCTTCGATGCGCACCTGCAACAGGCGCCGCGAATCCGGATTGACTGTGGTTTCCCAAAGCTGCTCGGGGTTCATCTCGCCGAGACCCTTGAAGCGCTGGATCTGGCGTCCCTTCTTGGCTTCATCGAACAACCATGCACGTGCAGCACCAAACGTTGCGACCGCCTGAGCAGCGTTGCCGCGCCGAACTTCGCCAGCGTCTCCGGCAAGACCGTCGAGGGCGCGGGCGACTTCAAGCAAGGGCCGGAAATCCGCGCCGGAAAAGAAACTGCGCGGCAGTACCCAGGTATGTTCGGTGCCATGTTGCGCACGCCGCAGTAACCATGCCGCCAGATGCTGTTCGGTAGCGGATCGCAACTCCAGCGCGAATTGCGGCTGCCCAAGACCCGTGGCACCCAGTTTGGTGGTGAGACCGGCTGCCCACGCCTGCAGCGCGTCAGCGTCATTCCACATCGTGTCTTCCAGCGGCGGATAGTCCAGCATCGCCAGGAATACGCTCGGATCGCCGCGCTGCGCGAGGCGCCCGATCTGGTCGATCGCGACCTGGTACTGGCGCAGCAACGTTTCCAACGGCTCGCCCTTGATCGCAGGTATGCCCGCGGCTGGAATCCACATCGCCTCCTGCACGGCACTCGCGATCAAATACTGGTTGAGCGCCGCATCATCCTTCAGGTACAACTCGTTCTTGCCCTGCTTGATCTTGTACAACGGCGGCAAGCCGATGTAGATGTGGCCGCGTTCGATCAACTCCGGCATTTGCCGGTAGAAGAACGTCAACAGCAGGGTGCGAATGTGCGAGCCGTCGACGTCAGCGTCGGTCATGATGATGATGTGGTGGTAGCGCAGCTTGTCGGCGTTGAATTCATCCTTGCCAATGCCGGTGCCGAGCGCGGTGATCAGGGATCCCACTTCAGCCGAGGACAGCATGCGGTCGAAACGCGCCTTCTCGACGTTGAGGATCTTGCCCTTGAGCGGCAACACCGCCTGGGTCTTGCGGTTACGCCCCTGCTTGGCTGAACCACCCGCCGAGTCACCCTCGACCAGAAACAACTCCGAGAGCGCCGGATCGCGCTCCTGGCAATCGGCGAGCTTGCCGGGCAACCCCGCGATGTCGAGCGCGCCCTTGCGCCGGGTCAGTTCGCGCGCCTTGCGCGCGGCCTCGCGCGCCCGCGCCGCATCCACGACCTTGCCCGCGATCAATTTGGCGTCGCCTGGATTTTCGAGCAGGAACTCATCAAGTTTGCTGTTGACCGCCTGCTCGACTATGCCTTTGACCTCGGACGACACCAACTTGTCTTTCGTTTGCGACGAGAATTTCGGGTCCGGCACTTTCACCGACAGTACGGCAATCAATCCCTCGCGCATGTCATCGCCTGACAGCGCCACCTTGGCGTTCTTGGCCAAACCTGATTGTTCGATGTAGTTGCTGATGGTCCGCGTCAGCGCGGCGCGCAAGCCAGTGAGATGCGTGCCGCCATCCTTTTGCGGGATGTTGTTGGTGAAGCAGAACACCGACTCCTGGTAACCGTCGGTCCACTGCATGGCCAGTTCGACCGTGGTGCCGTCGACCTGCGCGCTGAAACTGACCTCATTCGGGTGCAGTGGCGTCTTGAGGGCTGACAGATGCTGCACAAAGGCACGGATTCCGCCGTCGTACTGGAACACATCAACTTTACCAACCCTTTGATCTTCAAGGGTTATTTTTACGCCAGAGTTCAAAAATGCCAGTTCGCGCAGGCGCTTGGCGAGGATCTCGTAATGAAACTCAATATTGTGGAACGTCTCCGGACTCGGCAGGAACCTCACTGTCGTGCCGCGGCGATCCGACTTCCCCGCCTCGCGCACGGCGAAAAGCGGGTCTCCAAGCCGGTATTCCTGCTGGTACTCGTGGCCGTTGCGGTAGATCGTCAGCCATAGATGTTCGGACAAAGCATTGACCACCGACACCCCAACGCCGTGCAGGCCACCCGACACCTTGTAGGAGTTTGCATCGAACTTGCCACCGGCGTGCAAGACCGTCATCACGACTTCGGCTGTGGATCGCCCTTCCTCGGGATGAATATCCACGGGGATGCCACGGCCATTGTCGGTCACGCTGACCGTTCCATCGTCGTGGATGGTGACCTCGATGTGGTCGCAAAATCCTGCCAGGGCTTCATCGATCGCGTTGTCGACGACTTCAAACACCATGTGGTGCAGCCCGGTGCCATCATCGGTGTCGCCGATATACATGCCAGGGCGCTTGCGTACCGCTTCGAGACCCTTGAGGACCTTGATACTGCTGGAATCGTAAACGTCATTCATGGGCAAACTCTCGAACGAACGGGGCGGGGCAACCACAACCCCTGAATTATAGCGGGTACCGGGCGCTCCCACCGGGTGCTCAGTCCGCGGGAGTGATGCCCGCGTGTTCCACGTGGAACACGGCGGCGGCCGAACGGACCTGCGGCTCAGGTTTGGTGGTCGCGGTAAGCCAGGCCTGCAACGGCTTCCCGGCGAGCCAGGCCACCACCTTGCCGGTGTGGTCCCGATCGAGCTCTGATCCAAGGTCATCGAGGCACAAAAGCGGATATTCGCCGATCCGATCGTGCAGCCAGCGTGCCTGAGCCAACAGACAAACCAGGGCTACGGCTTTGGCCTGTCCACGCGACAGGTATTCGCGGTGGGCGATTCCGCCAAACACTGGTGACCAATCGGCGCGATGGGCGCCGTATTGGGTGAAACCGCGTTCCCGTTCGCGGCCGCGTTGATTCTCGAATTGGCTTTGCAAGCCGACTTCAACATTCCAGCCCGGCCGATAATCAACCCTGAAAGTCCCAAGCTCAGGTACTAGCCAGCCGGCTTCTTCGGCCAGGTACGGCGTCAGGCCATCCAGACAAGCGCTGCGCGCCGCATGGATTTGCTCGGCCAAGGCAACCAGATCATGTTCCCATGGCTCAAAGTCGCGATCGGGAGCGCCATTGCGAAGCAGGGCATTGCGCTGCCGCAGCGTCCGGCGCCATGCGCGCCAGACTTCGAGTGAACCATGTTCCACGTGGAACACACTCCAATCAAGGAACGCCCGCCGATCATCCGCGGGGCCCGTCACCAAGGTTTGGCTTTCAGGCCCAAAGCAGATGACGGGGCAAGCCTCAAACAACGGAGCCAGGCTCACCACGTCGGCGCCATCGAGCCGCGCCTGCCAACGATCATCCTTGCGGGCGAGCCCCAACCGGATTCCGGCGTGGTTACGCCGGGTCAACACGGCATGGATCAAGTATTCATGGGTGCCGTGGCGACAGGGTGCCCCGCGACCACCCGCCCGAAAGGATCGACCATGCGACAGGATGTGCGCGGCTTCGAGCAAGGTGGATTTGCCAGCACCATTGGGGCCTACCAGCCAATTCACCCCATTGCCCGCCGCAAAGCTCACACTTTCGAAGCACCGCAGGTTGGTGACCCGCAGCAGGTCGATCTTCACCAGCTCACTCCGGATAGGCCGTGCGGCCAGCCGTGATCATCACAACCGCAACGGCATCACCACGTGCTGGGTTTGCTCGCTGGAGGCATCGCGCAACAGGCAGCTGGACTGGGCATCCCGAAGCTGTAGTTGGATACGCTGGTCGGCCAGCGCGCCCAGGGCGTCCAGCAGGTAGCCCACATTGAAGCCGATCGCGATGTCACTGGCCTTGGTCTCGGCCTCGATTTCCTCGAACGCCTCTTCCTGTTCGGGGTTGTGCGCAATGATGCGGAGGTTGTCGGGGCTCACTTCCAGCCGCACCCCGCGGTATTTCTCGTTGGACAAGATCGCGGCACGCTGCAAGGCGTTGCGGATCGCGTCCCGGTCGACCAGCACGCTCTTGTCCGCACCCAGCGGAATCACGGCTTCGTAGTCGGGGAAACGTCCGTCGATCAGCTTCGAGGTAAACACCACGTCTCCACGCCGGACCCGAATGTGGTTGCTGGAAAATTCCAGGGCCACCGGTTCCTCACTTGGGTCGAACAGACCCATCAACTCCAGTACGCCCTTGCGCGGAACGATGACCTGTCGGTCACCCGTGACCGGTTTGTCCAAGCTGGCCTCGGACATCGCCATTCTGTGGCCATCTGTTGCAACACAGCGCAGCTGCGAACCCCGCAGGTCGAAAAGCAAGCCATTGAGGTAATAACGCACATCCTGGCTCGCCATCGCGAATGCCGTGCGTTCCATCAACTGGCGCAGCACGCCCTCAGGAAGACTCACCTTTTCGGAAACTTCCAGCTCATCCGTTGTCGGGAATTCATCGGCAGGCAGGCTGGCCAGCGTATACCGGCTGCGACCCGCATGCATAACCACCTTGTCGCCCTTGATCTGGACGTCGACCTTGACGCCATCCGGAAGCGCCCGCAGCAGGTCAAACCATTTTTTCGCGGGTACCGTGGTTGAACCATCCGCACCACCTGTGATGTCCGCCCCAGCGCGCATCTCGACTTCCAGATCGGTGCCGGTCAAGGTCAAGCGATTGCCCTGAACCTGGACCAGCAGGTTTGCGAGCACAGGCAAGGTCTGCCGGCGTTCGACAACGCCCACCACCTGTTGCATTGGTTTGAGCAGGGTTTCCCGCTGGGTACTGAAGCGCATGATGTTCCCCGTGTAAGCAAGCTGTCTTTAATCAGTATTTGTAGACAAAGCAGTAGTAGCAGGCCTTGTTGATAACGCGGTTTTTTGAAATTTGTGCTTTATATCAACTTGTTGCCAAACATTTCCAACGTGTTTCCGTTCGGGTTTTACGGTGTGCAACTTGTGGACAACTTCTCAATGTGTGGTTGTCCCGAATCTATCCACAAGTTTACCCGGTCAGCGTCCTGATCAATTTATCCCAATCCTGACGCAGTCGCATGTCGGTATCACACAAGCCCCGGATCTTCTTGCAAGCGTGCATGACCGTGGTGTGGTCACGGCCACCAAATGCCTCGCCAATCTCGGGCAAGCTGTGCTCGGTCAGTTCCTTGGCCAGCGCCATCGCAACCTGCCGGGGGCGCGCCAATGAACGCACGCGCCGCTGTGACAACAGATCGGTCATGCGCAGCTGATAGTAGTCAGCCACCGTCTTCTGGATGTTCTGGATGGTAATCGCGCGCGCGTGCACATTGAACAGGTCGCGCAGCGTCTCCTGCACCAGCTCAAGGGTGATGCCGCGGCCGGAAAGATTGGCCTGGGCGGCGACGGTGTTGAGTGCGCCCTCGAGTTCGCGCACATTCGAACGAATGCGGCGAGCCAGCAACAAGGCGATCTCGTCCGGCAGCGCGAGACCGCGCGCTTGCGCCTTTTCCAGCAGGATCGCGGCGCGGGTTTCGAAATCGGGTGGTTCAATCGCGACCGACAAACCCCAACCCAAACGCGATTTCAGGCGCAGTTCGAGATTGTCCACTTCCTTCGGGTAACGGTCGCAGGTCAGGATGATCTGCTGCTTGGATTCATACAAAGTGTTGAAGGTGTGGAAGAATTCTTCCTGGGTCGCATCCTTGCCCGCGAAGAACTGGATATCGTCGATCAGCAACGCGTCGACCGAGCGGAAGCGATGCTTGAAATCATCCATGTTCTTGTTGCGCAGCGCCGTGATCATCATCTCGGTGAAGCGTTCGGAGTGCACGTACAAAAGCTTTATGGCCGGGTTGTGCTGCAACATGAGGTTGCCGGCCGCCTGCATCAGATGGGTTTTGCCGAGCCCGGTGCCGCCATACAGCAACAGAGGGTTGTAGGCGCGCCCAGGGTTCTGCGCTACCTGCATGGCCGCCGCCTTGCCGAGCTGGTTCGACTTGCCTTCCACGAAGTTGTCGAACGTGTAGTGCGGGTCAAGGTTATGGCTGATCACACCAGCCTGTGGCGCCGCAGCCGCCGGAGCGGACTTGCCGTTGTTCGAGAGCGAGCCAACCTCGATACGCAGGGGGATCGGGTGGCCTGCAATGTCCGACAGTGCGCCCTCGATGCGCGCGAGGTAGGCGTTGCGAACGAATTCCAGAGTGTAGGAGTTCGGCGCGAACAGCCGCAAAGTACCGTCTTCGTCACGCGCCTGCAGCGGTTGCAGCCAGGTGTGCAACACACCGGGTTCGATCTCGCCTTCGAGGCGTGCAAGGCAACGTTGCCAGAGACTGCTCATGGGTTCCCGCTATGAATCGAAGCGACGACCGTAGCGCGCTGCACGCGCGACGTGAACGAGCGAGTCTAGCAGGCGGCGAAATGCCCGCAGCGACGGCGAGCGAAGATCCGTGGCGTGTACCCGATCGGTTGACGCGCAGCCCCATCCAAACGTACAATCGCAAACCTTTTTCCATGTCTGGCCCGCCGAATGCGGGCACCCGCTCGCGGAGCCACCCATGAAACGCACCTACCAACCCAGCGTGCTCAAGCGCGCACGCACGCATGGCTTTCGGGCCCGCATGAAGACGGCGGACGGACGCAAGGTCCTGTCGGCCCGTCGCGCCAAGGGCCGCAAGCGCCTCATCCCGTAATCTGCGCATTGGCCGGCCTGCCGCCTTCGGCGCGGCTGCGGCGCGCCGCGGACTTCGCGGCTTTGCGGCAAGCCACCGGCCGCGCCTCGGCGACCCATTTCAGCCTGCGCTGGAACCCAGCGGCTACAAGGGAGTGCCGGCTCGGCATGGCGGTCTCGCGCAAGGTCAGCAAGCGCGCGGTCGAGCGCAATCGGATCAAGCGCCTCGTGCGCGAGTCCTTTCGTGCCCAGCGCACGCAGTTGCCCAGCCTGGACGTGCTGGTGATTGCGCGGACATCGGCGGCGAACACTGATTCACCCACGCTGCGTGCCGACCTCGATCGCGTCTGGCAACGCTTGCGGTCATTGAAGCCTACCGCTGCGCCCGGCACAATCGGCGGTTGACCCGCCAAAGCCTGTGGCGCGGCCCAGCCCGAGTTCCCCATCAGTGATCAATCAAACACGCACCCTGCTGGTCGTGGCGCTGTTGTTCGTCGCCTACCTGCTTTGGCAGCAATGGCAACACGATTACCCTGCCGTGCCGCCGCCGCCATCTGTGGCGACCAGCACCGTGCCGGCCTCGGCGGGCGTACCCAGTGCAACGTCGAGCGCACCCGTCGCCAGCGCTGCGCCGATACCAACCGCTCCCGCCAGCGCCCCCGAAACCGCTGCGGTACCTACGACGCCGACCAAAGAGTTGGTCAGCCTCAGCAACGACGTACTGAAGCTGGCGATCGACCCGCGCGGCGGCACGCTGGTGGAAGCCGACCTGCTGGAATATCCCGAAAAGGTAGGGCGCGACCGCGCACCGGTGCGGCTGCTTGATCGCGCCAACGCCCATTACTACGTGGCGCAGGATGGATTGGTGGGTGCAGACGGCAGTGCCGCGCCAGATCATCGGGCCATGTTCACGCCCGCCGCAGGCAGCTATTCATTGCAGCCGGGGGCGAAGGAAGTCACGGCGACCCTCGACTGGCACGATCCAGCCACCGGCGTCGAAGTGATCAAGCGCTACACCCTCGAGCGCGGCAGCTACGTGGTGGGGTTGAGTCAGGAAATCATCAACCACGGCAGCAAGCTGTGGCAGGGCAACGCATACGAACAGCTGGAGCGCATCGAACCGCCGCCGGCGCCCAAGCACTTCCTGGAGTTCTACAACCCGGACAGCCTCGCCTACACCGGCGCGGCCTGGTACAGCCCCGCGGATAAATTCCAGAAGCTCAAGTTCGGCGACTTCGAGAAGGACGCTTTACATCAACAGGTGACCGGCGGCTGGGTTGCGATGAGCCAACGCTTCTTCGTCGGCGCCTGGATCCCGGACGCGAAGCTGAAGCAGGCCTTCAGCAGCGTCGAGATTCCCGCAGCTGGCACGGATGGCAAGCCGCGCTACCTGATTCGCGTCATGGGGCCATCACTTGATGTGGCCCCGGGCGCGAACACCACCACGGATGCACGCCTGTACGTCGGGCCGAAGTTGCAGAACCATCTGGCCAGCATTGCGCCGGGCCTCAACTACACCGTCGATTACGGCATTTGGACCGTGATCGCGACACCGATGTTCAAGTTGCTGTCGGGCCTGCACGCGCTGGTCAAGAACTGGGGTCTGGCCATCATCGTGCTGGTGCTGATCATCCAGGGCCTGACCTGGAAATTGACCGAAGCGCAGTATCGTTCGGGCGCGCGCATGCGCAAGTTGCAGCCACGCCTGAAGGCGCTGAAGGAGCGCTTCGGCGACGACAAGCAAAAGTACCAGCAGGCAATGATGGAGTTGTACAAGAAGGAAAAAATCAATCCGATGTCGGGCTGCCTGCCGACCTTGGTCGTGTTGCCGATCTTCTTCGCGCTGTATTACGTGCTGATCTACAGCGTCGAGCTGCGGCATGCGACCTTCCTGTGGATCCCGGACCTGTCAGCGGCCGATCCGTACTTCATCTTGCCGGTGCTCTACACCCTGACCATGGTCGGCACCAGCTTCCTGACGCCGGCGCAGGGCATGGACCCCACGCAAGCGAAGTTGATGAAGGTGATGCCGTTGTTGTTCTCGGCGATCTTCTACTTCTTCCCGGCGGGCCTGACGTTGTATTACGTGGTGCGCGGCATCTGCATGGTGTCGCAACAATGGTACGTCACCCGCCAGGTGGAGCGCGCCGAAGCCCGCACGCGGGCCTGATCGGGCGCGGCGTGCGCAGATGAAAACCGAAACCATCGTCGCCGTCGCCAGCCCGCCCGGGCGCGGCGGCGTCGGGATGGTTCGCGTTTCGGGTGATGCAGCACGCAGCATCGCCGCGCAGGTGTGCGGCATCGAGCCCACTCCGCGCCACGCGCATTTCGCGATCTTTCGCGCGGCCGATGGCAGTGCCCTCGAGCGCGGGCTGGTGCTGTATTTTCCGGCGCCGCATTCGTTTACCGGCGAAGACGTGCTGGAACTGCACGCGCACGGCAGCCCCGTGGTGCTGGACCGGCTGGTGCGGCGTACCTGTGAGCTGGGCGCGCGGCTGGCACGCGCGGGAGAATTTTCCGAACGCGCGTTCTTGAATGGCAAGTTGGACCTGGCCCAGGCCGAAGCGGTCGCCGACCTGATCGCGGCGCGCTCGGAAGCACAGGCCGACGCGGCGTTGCGCTCGCTCGACGGAGAATTCTCGCGACGCGTCGAGGCCCTCGTGCAGATGTTGGTGCGATTGCGCGTGGAGGTCGAGGCCGCCATCGATTTTGCCGAAGATGCCTCGGAGGCTGCTTCAGCCGCAACCCTGCAACGCTTGTTCGCGGATGTCATTGCTGGCGTGGCCGCGTTACAGAACGCCGCCAGCCGCGGCGTGCGCCTGACCGATGGCCTGCATGTGGTGATCGCCGGTGCGCCCAACGTCGGCAAGTCGAGCTTGTTGAATGCGCTGGCAGGCAGCGCGCGCGCGATCGTGACGGATATCCCCGGCACCACGCGCGACGTGCTGCGCGAGTCCATCGTGCTGGATGGCGTGGAGCTGACGCTCGCCGATACCGCAGGCTTGCGCGATGCCACCGATGCCGTCGAGGGCGAGGGCATCCGGCGCGCGCGGGCGGAACTCGCGCGCGCGGAGCTGCTGCTGGTGGTGACGGATGACGCGCGCGGGCAATTCGATCCGGCCTGGCTTTCTGCCACGGCACGCGCCAAGCCCCGAATTCTCGTCGTGAACAAGATCGATCTTTCCGGAAGCCCGGCTGCACGCGAAGAGCACCACGGCAACGTCACCATCGCGTTGTCGGCACACACGGGCGAGGGTGTCGACCTGTTGCGCACCGAATTGCGACGGATCGCCTTGGGCGCCACGGGCGATGGCGCTTTCAGCGCGCGTGCCCGGCATGTGCAGGCGTTGCAACGCGCCGCCGCAGCGCTGGCAACCGCACACAACGCACTGGGCGTGCACACGCCGGAGCTGATCGCCGAGGATCTGCGCGTCGCCCAGCGGGCGCTCGGAGAAATAACCGGTGAATTCAGCAGCGAGGACCTGCTGGGAGCGATCTTCGCGGGCTTCTGCATCGGCAAATGAAGGCAGGATGCCTTCATCCCGTGCAGGCCATGGATGGCCGATGACACGGGATCCAGAAGCCGCGGGGTGGCTTCGAAAGTGCGACAGAGCATGCCGGCGAGGAGCTTGCTACTGTTGCTAGCGATCGCACGGCGCTGCTACAATTCCAAAGCTAGAATGCAAGGTTTTGGGCGCACAGTAAGGTCGCGTCCGGGCGAGGCGATGTGGACAACACCCTGACCGCCGGTAGACGGCTCGCATCTTGGGTGGTGCTGGCGCAAGTGGCGGCAGCGGTTGTCACGGGCTTGTTGTTCTGGACCGGGGGTGCAGCGCCGGCGGTTGCGGCGCTTGCGGGTGGCTTGGTGGTGGCGATTGGCAATGCGCTGCTGGCGCTGCGGGTGTTTCGACCGCCGCTGGCGCGCGGCACGGTCACCATGCAGCGGTTCGCGTTCGGAACATTATTGAAGTGGTTGGTCGTACTGGGAGGATTGTTCCTGATCCTGGTGCGAATGCGGTTGCCGCTGGTGCCCACCCTGGTTGGCGCGGGTGTGGCCACGCTGGTCAACTGGTTGGCTTTGCGGTTTGATGTTTGACTTCGGATTGGGCTGGATTCCACGGCATGGCGACTGGCAAACCCATCGAGAGTGCGGAATACATCCTGCACCATCTGACGTATCTCCAGCTGGACTTGAAGTCCTGGAAGATCGTTGAGAACTCGCAAAACTTCTGGGTACTGAACATCGACTCGATGTTCTTCTCGATCCTGTTGGGTCTCCTGTTCATATTCCTGTTCTGGCCGGTCGCGCGCCGCGCCAAGAGCGGCGTGCCGGCGCGCTGGCAGAGTTTCGTCGAAATCAGCACCGAATTCTTCGACCATCAGGTCAAGGACATCTTCCACAAGAAGTCGAGCTTCGTGGCGCCGATGGCGATGCTGTGCGGCTTCTGGATCCTGTTCATGAACTTGATGGACCTGCTGCCGGTGGATGCGCTGCCGGCCGCGGCGGGCGCCGTGGGCATCGGCCATCTGCGCGTACTGCCGACTTCCGATCCGGCGATCACGATGTCGATGTCGATCGCGGTGTTCCTGCTCACCTTCTTCTACAGCTTCTACAACAAGGGCTTCAAGGGCTGCGCGACGGAAGCCTTGTTCCATCCGTTCGGCAAGTGGCTGTTTCCGGTCAACTTCGTTTTGAAAGTGGTCGAGGAGTTGTCCAAGCCCCTGAGCCTGGGCCTGCGACTGTTCGGCAACATGTACGCGGGCGAAGTGATCTTCATCCTGCTCGCTTGCCTGACGCTTTCCTACAGCGCGCCGGTGCACTTGTCGGGTGTCGGCACCGCCGAATTCTTCATCTTCGCCGCGCTCGCGGTCGCCACCGTCTTCCTGTTCGCCTATGGCCGCGGCAAGTGGTTGCGCGCGTGGATTCCATTGGGCCTGATGTTGGTGATCGCGATCGGCAGCGTCGGCGGCTTGCTGCCTGCGATCGGTGGCAGCACCTATTGGCAGATCCTGTTCGAAACCGGCTGGGGCATCTTCCACTGGCTGATCATCGGCCTGCAGGCTTACATCTTCATGGTGCTGACCGTCGGCTATCTGTCGATGGCCGCCGAGACCCATTGATTCAAGCGTCGTTCTTTCACAGCTGTACAACCCAAGGCAATACGGAGACACACAATGGATATCAGCGCACTGGCCAACGTTGAAGGCCTCACCGCCCTCGCAGCCGGTTTCATGATGGGCCTCGCCGGCATCGGCGCCGCCATCGGCATGGGCCTGATGGGCGGCAAGTTCCTCGAGAGTTCCGCGCGCCAGCCGGAGCTGGTGCCGATGTTGCAGGGCAAGATGTTCCTGCTGGTCGGCCTGATCGACGCGATTCCGATCATTGGTGTGGGCATCGGCCTGTACCTGATCTTCGTCGATCCGTTCGCGGGCCATGTGCTGGCGCAAGCTGCTGCGGCCGCGAAGTAAATACGACGCAACGGACCCGCCGTTGAGTTTCCGATTCATCCGAGAGGAATGCGACCGTGAGCCTTAACGCCACGCTCATCGCCCAGATCATCGTCTTTTTGTTGCTGGTCTGGTTCACGATGAAATACATCTGGCCACCGATCGTCGCGGCCATGGACGAGCGCGCCAAGCGCATCGCCGAAGGCCTCGATGCTGCTGATCGTGCCCGCCGGGAATTGGCGGACGCCGACACGCACGCCGCCGAAGAAATGAAGAAGGCGCGTGCCGAAGCGGCCGTGATCATCGAGCGGGCCAACCAGCAGGCGGGTCAGATCGTCGACAAGGCGCGCACCGACGCCTTGCTGGAAGCGGCCAAGCAGAAGGCCACGGCCCAGGCCGACATCGAGAACATGGCGCACCGCGCCCGCGCCGAGTTGCGCGGACAGGTCGCCACGCTGGCGGTCGCCGGCGCCTCGAAGATCCTCGGTCGCGAAGTGAACGCCGAAACCCACAAGGCGCTGCTTGATGAACTGGTGTCCGGGATCTGACCGATGAGTTCAACCCTCACCATCGCCCGTCCCTATGCCCGTGCCGCGTTCGAGTACGCGGTCGCGCACCAGGCCACGGCGGAGTGGTCCGGCAAGCTGGCGTTCGCGGCGGAGGCTTCGGCCGATCCACGCGCGGCCGCGTTGTTCGGCGACCCACGCGTTGAGCCACGTACGTTGGCGTCGTTGTTCGTCGCCGCCGGTGAGGTGGCGGATTCGCCGTTCAAGCACTTCGTCGAATTGCTGGCCGACAACCGCCGCCTGCGCGAGCTGCCGGAAATCGCGGCGCTGTTCGAGCAGCTGAAGCGCGATGCGGAAAACGTGCTGAAGGTGCGGGTGCGCAGCGCGGTACCGCTCGACGACGCAGAAACGGCGCGACTGGTGGCGGCGCTGAAGCGGCGCTTCTCCAGCGACATCGAACTGGAACGCACGCTCGATCCGTCCGTGCTCGGCGGCGCGGTGATCGATGCCGGTGAGCAGGTGATCGACGGTTCGCTCAAGAGCCGGCTGGCCAAACTTGAATCCGCGTTGACGCAATAAGTCCAACAACATACCCATTTTGGCAGCACCAGAATTGCCGGTCCCGGGCCCCCGGTCCCGGATCCCGCAAGCAACACGCAGCTCTGAAGGTGGCCGACCCGTCACCCAACAGGAAACCAAAAACCATGGCGACCACACTCAATCCTTCCGAAATCAGCGACCTGATCCGCTCGCGCATCGAGCAGTTCAAGCTCATCGCCGAGACCCGCAACGAGGGCACGTTGACGTCCGTCTCCGACGGCATCGTGCGCATCCATGGTCTGGCCGACGTGATGGCTGGTGAAATGATCGAATTGCCGGGCGACACCTTCGCGCTGGCGCTGAACCTCGAGCGTGATTCGGTCGGCGCGGTGGTGCTCGGCAAATACGAGCATCTGTCCGAAGGCGACACCGCCAAGACCACCGGGCGCATCCTCGAAGTGCCGGTGGGTCCCGACTTGCTGGGCCGCGTGGTTGACGCGCTGGGCCAGCCGATCGACGGCAAGGGTCCGATCAACACCCACGGCACTTCGCCGGTCGAAAAGGTCGCGCCGGGCGTGATTTGGCGTCAGTCGGTCAGCCAGCCGGTGCAGACCGGTTACAAATCGGTCGACTCGATGATCCCGATTGGCCGCGGCCAGCGCGAGCTGATCATCGGTGACCGCCAGACCGGCAAGACTGCGCTCGCGGTCGACACCATCATCAACCAGAAGGGCACCGGCGTTAAGTGCATTTACGTCGCGATCGGGCAGAAGCAGTCCTCGATCGCCAACGTGGTGCGCAAGTTGGAAGAACACGATGCCCTGAAGCACACCATCATCGTCGCGGCCTCGGCCTCGGATTCGGCCACGATGCAGTACATCGCCCCGTATGCCGGTTGCGCGATGGGCGAGTACTTCCGCGATCGCGGCGAAGATGCGCTGATTATTTACGATGACCTGACCAAGCAGGCCTGGGCGTATCGCCAGATCTCGCTGCTGCTGCGCCGTCCGCCGGGCCGCGAAGCCTATCCGGGCGACGTGTTTTATCTGCATTCGCGCCTGTTGGAGCGCGCCGCGCGCGTCAACGCTGAATACGTCGAGCGTGAAACCCAGGGCGCCGTGAAGGGCCAGACCGGTTCGCTGACCGCCTTGCCGGTCATCGAAACGCAGGCCGGCGACGTGTCCGCGTTCGTGCCGACCAACGTGATTTCGATCACCGACGGCCAGATCTTCCTTGAAACCGACCTCTTCAACGCCGGCATCCGCCCGGCCGTGAACGCCGGCATTTCGGTGTCGCGCGTAGGTGGTGCGGCGCAGACCAAGATCATCAAGAAGCTGTCCGGCGGCGTGAAACTGGCGCTGGCGCAGTACCGCGAGTTGGCGGCGTTCGCGCAGTTCGCCTCCGACCTCGATGCCGCCACCCGCGCCCAGTTGGAGCGCGGTCAGCGTGTCACCGAGCTGATGAAGCAGAAGCAATATGCGCCGCTGTCCATCGCGCAATTGGCGATCTCGCTGTACGCGGCCGACAAGGGTTATCTGGATGACCTGCCGATCGACAAGATCCTGCCGTTCGAGCACGCGCTGCATCAGTTCATGCAGTCAAGCCACGGCGAACTGATGGACAAGATCGTCGCCACTGGCGACTGGAATGCCGACATCGAAGGCACCTTCAAGGCGGCGCTGGACGAGTTCAAGAAAACGGGGTCCTGGTGACCGCGGTGTAGGAGCGGCGAAAGTCGCGACACGTCGGGCCTTCCGGCCCTCCTACCAGCACAGGAATCGACATGGCAGGCGCAAGAGAAATCCGCACCAAAATCAAGAGCGTCGGAAATACCCGCAAGGTGACCAGCGCGCTGCAAATGGTGTCTGCGTCGAAGATCCGGCGCGCGCAGGAACTGATGGGTTCCTCGCGGCCGTATGCGCAGCGCATGCGCAACGTGGTCGCGCACATCGCGCAAGCCACGCCGGATTACCAGCACCCCGCGCTCAAGGAGCGTGAGGTCAAACGCGTTTGCTATTTGGTGGTGTCGACAGATCGGGGCTTGTGCGGTGGCTTGAACGCCAACCTGTTCCGCAAGGTGCTGGCTGATATCCACGGCTGGCAGCAGAAAGGTGTCGGCGTCGAGATCATCGCGATCGGCCAGAAAGCGGCGCAATTCTTCCGCCACGTCAAGGTCGACATGGTCGGCACGGTCAGCCACCTCGGCGATCATCCGCGCCTGGAAAAACTGGTCGGCGTGATGAAGATCGCGGATGACAGCTTCATGCATGGCAAGATCGACCGTATCTATCTTTGCTACAACCAGTTCGTCAACACCATGATCCAGCGGGCCACGGTGGAGACGTTGATGCCGTTGCCGGCCATGGCCAAGGAAATCACCAGCGCCGCCGGCGACGAGTTGCACCCGGCCGCGAGCGAGGCGAAAGTCGAGCGCGCCACCAGTTGGGATTATTTGTACGAGCCGGAGGCCGAGCCGGTGATCCGGCACGTGTTGAACCGCTATTTCGAGGCGACGGTGTACCACGCCACGCTGGAGAATCTGGCCAGTGAACATGCGGCGCGGATGGTGGCCATGAAGGCTGCGTCCGACAACGCCAGCAAGGCCATCGAAACACTGACCTTGAGCTACAACAAGGCGCGCCAGTCGGCGATCACCCAGGAAATTTCCGAAATCGTGGGCGGCGCAGCAGCAGTAAGCGGCTGAGTTCAGTTTTTCCTTCTCCCGCCGGGAGAAGGTGGCGCGCAGCGCCGGATGAGGGTCCGGACTCGCATTGCCACACCATTGCAAAACCGAACCCTCACCCCTACCCCTCTCCCGGAGGGAGAGGGGTTCAATTCGAATTGAGTCGAGGACTACACAATGAGCCAGGGCAAGATCGTTCAAATCATCGGCGCGGTGGTCGACGTCGAATTTCCGCGCGATGCGGTGCCGAAGGTCTACGACGCGCTCAAGGTGCAGGGTGCGGCGGTGACGCTGGAAGTCCAGCAGCAGCTGGGCGATGGCGTAGTGCGCACCATCGCGCTCGGCGCTACCGACGGCTTGAAGCGCAACCTTGTCGTCGACAACACCGGCGAAGGCATCAAGGTGCCGGTCGGGACCGCGACGCTCGGCCGCATCATGAACGTGCTCGGCGAGCCGATCGATGAAAAAGGCCCGATCGGTGAGAAGGAACAATGGGTGATCCATCGCCCGGCGCCGGCTTATGACGAACAGGCGGCGGCCAATGAAGTGCTGGAGACTGGCATCAAGGTCATTGACCTCATGTGCCCGTTCGCGCGCGGCGGCAAGGTTGGCCTGTTCGGCGGCGCAGGCGTCGGCAAGACCGTGACGATGCTCGAACTGATCAACAACATCGCGACCCAACATTCGGGCCTGTCGGTGTTCGCCGGCGTCGGCGAGCGTACCCGCGAAGGCAACGACTTCTACCATGAGATGATCGAAGCGGGCGTCGTCAAGCCGGACAACTTCGCAGAGTCGAAAGTGGCGATGGTGTATGGCCAGATGAACGAGCCGCCGGGTAATCGTCTCAGGGTGGCGCTGACCGGCCTGACCATGGCCGAGTACTTCCGCGACGAGAAGGATGCCTCGGGCAAGGGCCGCGATGTACTGATGTTCATCGACAACATCTATCGCTACACACTGGCCGGTACCGAAGTGTCGGCGCTGCTGGGCCGCATGCCTTCCGCCGTGGGTTACCAGCCCACGCTGGCGGACGAAATGGGCCGCCTGCAAGAGCGCATCACCTCCACCAAGACCGGTTCGATCACCTCGATCCAGGCCGTGTACGTGCCCGCGGATGACTTGACGGATCCGTCGCCCGCGACCACCTTCGCGCATCTGGATTCGACGGTGACCTTGTCGCGCAACATCGCGTCGCTCGGTATCTATCCGGCGGTCGATCCACTCGATTCCACCAGCCGTCAGCTCGACCCGCTGGTGATCGGGCAAGAACACTACGACGTCGCGCGCAAGGTGCAGGGCACCTTGCAGCGCTACAAGGAGCTGAAGGACATCATCGCGATCCTCGGCATGGATGAATTGTCCGAAGACGACAAGCGCGCCGTGTACCGCGCGCGCAAGTGCGAGCGCTTCTTCTCGCAGCCGTTCCACGTGGCCGAAGTGTTTACCGGATCGCCCGGCAAGTACGTGCCTCTGAAAGAAACCATCCGCGCGTTCAAGATGATCGTCGAAGGCGAAGTCGACCACCTGCCGGAGCAGGCGTTCTACATGGTCGGTGGCATCGAGGAAGCCATCAAGAAGGGCGAGGCGATGGCAGCCGAAAGCGCGAAGAAGGCTGCGTAGGCACGCGACCATGACCACGATCCGTTGCGACATCGTCAGCGCCGAAGCCAAGATCTTCCAGGGCGAGGCGACCATGGTCATCGCCAGCGGCGAATCGGGCGAGCTCGGCATCGCGCCACAACACGCGCCGCTGCTGACCAAGCTGCGTCCGGGCCAGGTCGAGGTGGTGAGCGAAGACGGCACGCGGCATTCGTACTACGTGTCGGGCGGCATCCTCGAAGTGCAACCTACCGCCGTCACCGTGCTGGCCGACACCGCCTTGCGCGCCGATGACATCGACGTCGCCGCCGCCCAACGCGCCAAGGAAGAAGCCGAGCGCATCCTCGCCGACCGCAGCGATGCCAAGTCCGTCGCCGAGGCGCAGGAGCAATTGACCCAGGCACTGGCGCAGTTGCAGGCAATGGAGCGGCTGCGCCGCAACCTGCAGCACTGAGCGTAGATCGCTGCAGGAACGTTTCAGCACGCTGCATGGCGTGAACCGCGCGCCGCGCGCGTGACCGGCCGCACTTGCCGACGGCTGCCGAATGCGCCATTGTTTCCCGCTTTCCCGGAGTTCGTGCCATGGCCGACCCCCTGCACGTGATCGTCCTCGCCGCGGGCGAGGGCAAGCGCATGAAATCGCGGTTGCCGAAAGTGCTGCTGCCGCTGGCCGGCAAGCCGATGCTGGCGCACGTTCTGGAAACCGCGCGCGGCCTGCGGCCGGCCGGCCTGCACGTGGTCTACGGGCATCGTGGCGAACAGGTGCGTGCTGCGTTTGCGCTGGATGCCGACATCCATTGGGTGCATCAATCCGAGCAGCGCGGCACCGGCCACGCGGTGCGCCTGGCCATGCACGACATCCCCGAACCCGCGCGTGTGCTGGTGTTGTACGGCGACATGCCGTTGTTGCGCGTGCAAACCCTGGTCGAACTGGTGGAGACCCACGCCGACCTTGCAGTTCTGGCAGCCGAGCTTGCCGACCCGGCTGGATATGCGCGGGTGCTGCGCGACGGCCTCGGGCGGGTGCGTGCGGTCATCGCCGACAGTGACCTGGACGAATCGCAAAACGAGTTGGGCGTCACCAACACCGGCGTCACCTACGGTGAATCCCCGCCGTTTCGGGACTGGGTCGAACGGCTGACACCCGACGTCCGCCACGGTGAACTCAACCTCGCTGGCGTGTTCGAGCTTGCCGCGGAAGACGGCATCCCCGCTGACGTAGTGATGACAACCGATACGATGGAGGCCTTTGGCGTCAACGATGCCACCCAGCTCGCGGAGCTTGGCACCTACCTGCGCCAACGCGACGCGCGGCGGTTGATGCTGGAAGGTGTGCGGATCGCCGATCCCGCGCGTTTCGACTTGCGTGGGCACTTCAGCCACGGCCGCGACGTCGAGTTCGACGTCGACGTAATCCTTGAAGGCGGGGTGACATTGGGCGATGGCGTGAAAATCGGTCCGTTTTGCCGCCTGCGAGACGTCAACCTTGCGGCTGGCAGCGAGGTGCTGGCGCATTGCGACCTCGAAGGCGTGACCAGTTTCGGCGCCTGCACGATCGGGCCGTTTGCGCGCTTGCGCCCCGGCACGGAACTGGCAGCCGGCACGCACATCGGCAACTTCGTCGAAACCAAGAAGGCCCGCCTTGGCGAGGGCAGCAAGGCCAACCATTTGACCTATCTCGGCGATGCCAGGGTCGGCGCCGGTGTCAACATCGGCGCCGGCACCATCACCTGCAATTACGATGGCGTCAGCAAACACATCACCGAAATCGGCGACGGTGCCTTCATCGGTTCGAATTCTTCGCTGGTGGCGCCGGTGCGCGTGGGCAATCACGCAACCATCGGCGCCGGCTCGACGATCACCGCCGACGCTCCGGCCGACAAGTTGACGATTGCGCGCGGCAAGCAAGCCACCGTCAAGGGCTGGCAGCGGTCATCGAAGGACGACGTACACAAGTAGCGCGTTTTGCGGGCGTTATGGAACAAGACACGTGGTCCAGGTTCGCGCGCGGACTTCGGGGTTCGCCGACGGCCCATCCATGGGCCATCGGCGAACTGGCGCGCATGGTGCGCGCTGTAGCTGCGAAGACCCATGTTCGAGCACACGGACGTGCGAGTTCGCGCCGGCGCGCGCGAGGCAAACGGCAAGGGCAGTCGAGCGAACACGCTGTTCGTTCGACCTCCGCCACAGGCGCAATGGTTTTTGGCTACTTTTTGCCGTAACAAAAAGCAGCCCGCTCGCCGCCGAGGCGAGTGGAACACATGCAGGAACGTCACGGGGACAGCAAGGCCGCCGTCGCGTTCAAGACCAACCTCGTGGCAAGTCGCATGACTTCAGGACGCAAACCGCCAGCCGTCGATCTCGACCAGCAATTCGCTGCGGCAGATGTCGCCGTGCAGCAGGATCCGCGGCACGGCGGGATCAAGGTGGCGCGCCAGCGCAGCGTGCACGACGCCTGCATCCTCGGCATGCCGCACATACACCTTGAGTGGCGAGCGTGCGTCGAACGGCGGCAGCCTGGCGCCATCCAGCAGCGAGCGCAGGTTGGCAAAAACCTCATCGGCCTGGGCCGCGACATCATCGTGATGATGCGAGGCGTGACCCACGACCGCGGCGGTACCGGAGATCGCCAGGGAGCCATCGGGCAGGCGCATCGCCCGCGCGAAACTGGGTGCGGTGGGTCCGTAGCGGCGCGGGTATTGCCAGGCGCTCACCTGGCGCGGGTTCTCCAGTGCGTGGCCAGGCCGGATGGCGCTGAGCGCGTAGACCTGCAGCAGACCGTGCGGGCCGCGGTGACCGATCGCAGTCGCCGCCGGGTAGTCATTGACGCCGTGTGCGAGCAGCGCGCGTGCGCGTCCGTTGCAGAACAAGCGGTAACGTTCCTGGTCCGCGGCGCCCTCGTTGATCGCATCAAGGTAGTTCCAGATTCGATGCAGATGATGTTCGGGAGCTGACCCAATATGCGCCAACAACGATCGGTAAATCGCTTCGCTGGCTGCCTCAATTCCGCCTTGTGCGGGTTCGGCAACCTCCACCACCGTCAGTCGCCAACCGCCACCGGCGGACCAGCGCAACGCACCGTCGTGGCCGGAATCGACGGCGGCGGCGACCGACCAGCATTCGTGTGGCACGGTAGCGCCGAGCCCGGCCAGAGGGATCCGGACGTGCCGCGGATCGACCGCCAGCGGCGCATCGCCACCGAAGTCAAAAACGGCTAGCACGCCCACACGCTCCAGCAGTTCGGCCGGCCCGGATGCGACGTAGGCAACGTCGAGAGCGGCGACCTTGCGGGCCATCATGCGGCACCATCCATGGGCTGTCGAAACGTGGGTCCGTGCATCAGTCCGGCGTCGCGGCTGAAACCCGCCATGTTACACTACGCGATTGATTCCGTGAGATTTTGGGGCCAAGGAGCATGTCCGAACAAACACCTGCGGAGCAGGAACTGGCCAGGCTGATCGTCGAGAATCTCAACCTCGAACACGTCGAGCCGTCCAGTATCGACCCGGACGCCCCGCTGTTCGGCGGCGAGCTTGGCCTTGATTCAATCGACGCGCTGGAACTGGCGCTGGCGGTGTCCAAGCGCTACGGAATCCAGTTGCGTTCCGACAACCCCGACAATCGCCGGGTGTTCGGCTCCCTGCGCGCACTGGCGCAGCACATCGAAGCCAACACTGCGGCCTGAACCCCGTCAAGGGTTGGCGTCGTTGCTGCTGCCGCTGTAGCGGGCGCGCAAGGCGCGGTAATGGTCGAGTTGCGCGGCGAACCGCAGCTTGGCCTGCGCGATGTCGGCACGCTGTTGTGCGAGCGCCGCGCGTTCGGAATTGACCGTCTGGCGCTGGTTCGCAATGCGCGTGTGTATGAATGGCGGGATCGGCTGCTTGTTGTGTTCGAGGTCGGCCGCATGCGCGAGCAGATCGGTAAGCGAGCCCTCCTGATTGCGCAGATTGGATTCCAGGGTGGTGATTTGCACCTGCATTTGCAGGAGCTGCCCCTGCTGTGAATCCGCCAGCGACTTGTCGGTGGGATAGGCGGACAACAACTGGGCATCCTCGATGCTTTGCTGCTGGGCATCGCGCTTGGCGGCCGCCACCTTCGCGGCGGCGAGTGCGGCAGCCTTGCGCTCGGCCGGCGTCAGTTCACGCCCGATGTGGCGCACCACGATGCCCTTGTCGTCGACGATGTCATAGCCACCGGCCAGCGCCGAGGATGGGATGGTGTCGCCGAAGTGCACGACTCCGGCCGTGTCCGTCCAGCGGTAATGGGTAGCGGAGGTTGTGTCCGCAGCCGCAACCGAGGCGGCCATTGACAGCACGGCGGCGAGCACGAGCAGGGCGCTTGGTCGCATGGATCGCTCCGGATTCATGATCTTGAGTATAAGCCTTGGCAACCTGCAAGTTGCGGTCCGGAAATCGCGGCGGACCTAAACAGCGCCGTAGCGCTGGAGATAATCGTGCAATCGCCGGGCCTGCGCGGCGAGGCCGGGGCGGCTGCCCGCGTATTCCAGCAAATCCGCGAGCGTGGCAATCGCGATGACCGGGATGCCTTCATCGCGGGTCAGCTCCTGGGTTGCCGATAATTCGCCCTGGCCACGCTCCTGGCGATCCAAGGCCACCAGGACGCCCGCAACGATCGCGCCGGTGGCACGAATCAGCGCCAGCGATTGGCGCACCGCGGTGCCCGCGGTGATCACGTCATCCACGATCAGTACGCGCCCGGCCAGCGGCGCACCCACCAGCACGCCACCCTCGCCGTGGTCCTTGGCTTCCTTGCGGTTATACGACCACGGCAGGTCGCGGGCGTGCTCGCGCGCCAGCGCGATGGCGGTGGCTGCCGCCAGCGGAATGCCCTTGTAGGCCGGGCCAAACAACATGTCGAATCGGATCTCGCTGGCCTGGGCTGCTGCGGCATAGGCCGAGCCGACTTGGGCCAGCGCCGCGCCGGAGTCGAGCTTGCCCATGTTGAAGAAATACGGGCTCTGGCGTCCCGACTTCAGGGTGAACTCGCCAAAACGCAGCACGTCGCGCGACAACGCAAGGTCGAGGAAGGCTTGTTGATGGGGCAGCATGGGGAGTCAGAGTCCGGGGTTCGGGGTCCGCCAAGCGTAAAGCAAAATGCACCGCCAGACTTCGGCGCGATGCGGAGGCGTGTGCTGGTTGCGTGCTGCACGCCTTGCCCTCGTATCATCTGCAGGTCCGAGCATGAGTCCGAAGTCCCGTGCGAATTCTCACATTCAACGCCAACGGCATCCGCTCGGCCGCCGCCAAGGGCTATTTCGATTGGTGGCGCGCGCAGAACGCCGACGTGACATGCGTGCAGGAAACCAAGGCGCAGGTGGAGCAACTGGCCGACCCGATCTTTCACCCGGAGGGCCACCACTGCTTTTATCGCGACGCGGTGACCAAGAAGGGTTACAGCGGTGTCGCGATCTATGCCCGGCGCAAGCCGGATGAGGTGCTGACGAAGCTGGGTTGGAAGCCGTTCGATGACGAGGGCCGCTACATCGAGGCGCGTTTCGGAAATCTCTCCGTGGTGTCGCTGTACGTGCCGTCGGGGACGTCCGGCGAGGAACGCCAGCAGTTCAAGTTCCTGGCGATGAAAAAATTGCGCAAGATTTTCGACGGCTGGCTCGCCAGTGGCCGCGAGTACGTGCTGTGTGGCGACTGGAACATCGTGCGCAGCGAGCGCGATATCAGGAACTGGAAATCCAACCAGAAAAATTCCGGCTGCTTGCCCGAAGAACGCGCGTGGTTGAATGGCCTGATCGCCGATGCGCACGGCGACGGCACGCCGGCGCCGACGCGCGGCTGGCTGGACAGCTTCCGCGTCGTGAAGCCCGAGGTCGAGGAATACACCTGGTGGTCCAACCGCGGCGGTGCGCGCGCCAACAACGTCGGCTGGCGGATCGATTACCAGATTGCCACACCCGGCATCGGCAAACTCGCCAGGGCTTGCGCGGTCACGCGTGATCCGCACTTTTCCGACCACGCGCCGTATCTGGTGGACTACGCGGAATGACGCCTGCGGCAGGATGGTTCCAGCGACGTTTCGCGAGTTATGCGCATCCCGCCGTGCGGCGGATGGTGTTCCTCGGCTTTGCCTCGGGCCTGCCGTTTCCGCTGGTGTTGATGACGCTCTCGGCGCGCCTGCAGCAGGCCGGCATCGAGCGCACCACGATCGGTACCTTCAGTCTGGTCGGCCTCGCCTATTCGCTCAAATTCTTCTGGTCGCCGGTGGTGGATCGGTTGCGCTTGCCGGGATTGGGTGGTCTCGGCCAGCGCCGTGGCTGGATGCTGCTGGCGCAATGTGGCGTGATCCTGGGGCTGGTGCTGATGGCCCTGCACAGCCCTGCGAACCACCCGTTGGGTTTCGCCATGCTGGCGGTCTTCACGGCATTCTGCGGCGCCACCCAGGACATCGTGATCGATGCGTATCGCATCGAGTCCACCGGGCCCGGCCTGCAGGGTGCGACGGCGGCCAGCTACCAGGTGGGTTACATGATTGCATTGATCTGCGGTGGCGCCGGCGCGATGGTGGCCGCCAGCGGTTACGGCTGGACCATCGCGTACCTGATCATGGCGGCTTGCATGTTGCTGGCGCCGACGACCTGCCTCGTGATACCCGAGCCCGTCGCGCTGCGCGATCGCCGCGTCAGGGTGGATCCTGGGCTCGTTGCTGCCACCATTGCCCGGATGCGCGCCCGTTCGCTGGTGATTGCCGTGATCGTCACGGCAGCAGCAGGCGCGCTGCTGCATTACGCGCTCCCCGCCAGGACCTCGGCCACGGTGATTGACGCCAGCGTCGGGGCGATCCTGGCGTTCGAACTGGCGCTGCTGCTGGTACTGAAGGCCCGGCCTTTGCGCCCGGTGCTGGAGAAGCTGACGGGCTCGGTGGTCCTCCCGCTCACCGACTTCGTGGGACGCATGGGCCTGGCCCTGGCCATCCCGATGCTGCTGTTGATCGTGACGTATCGACTCAACTACATGACGATGGGCGTGGCAGCCAACACCTTCTACCTCGACATCGGCTACACGCTCGACCAGATTGCGCTGGTCAGCAAGGTCTATGGCGTGATCCTCACCCTGGTCGGCGCATTGCTGGCGGGCTGGCTGGTCAAGCAGAGGGGCGCGTTGCAGGCGATGCTGCTGGGGTTCGTGTTGCTTACCGCGGCCAACCTGTTCTACGGCTATCTTGCGGCGATGCCCGCCCGCCCGCCCGCGCTGACATGGCTGGCTGGTGGCATCAGCCTGGACAACGTCGCCAACGGCATCGCCGGCACGGCCTTTATCGCGTGGATGTCGTCGCTGACGAGCAAGGACTTCACCGCCACCCAATACGCATTGTTCGGGACGTTGTGGAGCCTGCCGGCCAAGAGCATCGCGAGCCAGTGGGGACGGATCGTGGATGCGATCGGCTATCCCGCGTTCTATGTCTACACGGCGGCGATCGGATTGCCGTCGTTGCTGCTGATCCTGTGGTTGCTGCGCACGCCGGCCGCACGGCGGGCGGGTCAGGGCGACGCGGCGTAGACCGCGCCCAGCACGCGCGATCTGCGCGCACCGGTGACGGACGGCAGGTTGCCTGGGATGTTTTCCAGGCGTGCGCGTGCCAACCAGGCAAAGCCGGCGGCTTCGACGAAATCGGGATCGAGGCCGAGCGCGGCGGTGGTGTCGAGCTTGATGTTCGGCAGCAACGCACCCAACGCGTCCATCAACGTGCGGTTGTGCACGCCACCACCGCAGGCGTACAACTCGCGAACCGTCGGCGCGTTGGCGTGCAGGGCATCCGCGATGCTGCTTGCGCTCAGTTGCAACAGGGTCGCCTGCACGTCTTCGGGCGCAAGGTCGCGCGCCAGGCGTGCATCCAGCCAGTCGAGATTGAAATATTCACGCCCTGTGCTCTTGGGCGGCGGCGCGGCCAAGTAGGGATCGTCGAGCAGGCGGGCGAGCAGCGCGGGATCCGCTCGTCCGCTGCATGCCCACGCACCACCATCGTCGCGGGGCGTGCCACGTGTGCGTTGCGACCACGCATCCAGCAGGCAGTTGGCGGGACCGGTGTCGAAGCCGAGCACCGGTTGCCCGGGAATCAGCAGGGTAAGGTTGGCGATGCCGCCGAGATTGAGGATCGCGCGCGGCACGGCGGGATCGGCGAAGATCGCGGCATGCAGCGCTGGCAGCAACGGCGCACCCTGCCCGCCTGCCGCGAGGTCGGCACGGCGGAAGTCGGCGATGGTGGCGATGCCGGTGCGTTCGGCGATGACGTTGGGATCGCCGATCTGCAGCGAAAACGGATGGGCTCCGTCCGGGCGATGGCACACCGTCTGGCCGTGCGAACCGATCGCGGCCACCGCGCCCGGCGCGACCGCGGCCTCGCGCAGCAACGCCAGCGCGGCTTCCGCAAAGCACGCGCCGATTTCGACGTCGAGGCGTCCGTAATCGTCCAGCGTGACGGCGGCCCGGTTGCGCGCCAGCGCCAGCACGCGCGCGCGCAAATCGTCGGGGTAGGCGAAGGTGCGCGCCGCGATGACCTGCAACCGCGGCGCGAAGCGCACCAGTGCCGCGTCGATGCCGTCCGCGCTGGTGCCGGAGATCAGGCCGAGGTAGAGCGGTGCTGCGGCACCAGCCACGAGCGTGCCGTCAATTGGTACTGGCGGCGCGGTCGCTGGCGTTGTCGACACGCGCGATGCGTTGGGTGGTGTTGTCGATCATCTGGATGCGCGCCACCATCGGCGCGGTCTGCAGTTTGAATGCAGCCATCAACTTGCTGTCGAGCGGTTGCGGTTTGGGCATCGTCACCGTCAATGGATTTTTCGGTACGCCGTTGACCATCACCTGATAATGCAAGTGTGGCCCCGTGGCGAACCCCGTCTCGCCGACGTAGCCGATCACCTCGCCCTGGGTCACGTGCGAGCCGACGTGCAAGCCCTTCGCGAAGCGCGACATGTGCCCATACTCGGTGGTGTATTTCGGCGTATTCCTGATCGCGATGAAATTGCCGAAGCCGTGCACCCAGCCGCGGCGCGTGATCACGCCATCGCCCGCAGCGTGGATCGGGGTGCCGATCGGTGCCGCGTAATCGACGCCCGCGTGCAGGCGGGTGAAGCCGAGCACGGGATCCTTGCGCATGCCGAATCCGGAAGACACCCGGGTGAACGCGACCGGCGTACGCAGCAGGGCCTTGCGCAGCGGGCGCCCATCCTGGCTGTAGTAGGCGACCTCGCCGTCGCTCTGCTTGAAGCGGTAAGCGGTGTAGCGCTGGCCGTGATTGACGAACTCGGCGGCGATGATGTTGCCGGCATGCGCGTACTGGCCGTTGCGGTAGATGTCGTCGTACACCACCGTAAAGCGGTCGCCCTTCTTGAGGTCCTTGATGAAGTCGATGTCGTACTTGAAGACGTCCGCCAGCTTCAACACCATCACCTCCGACAGGCCGGCCTTTTCGCCGGCCGCGAACAGCGAGCCTTGCACCACGCCGTGGGCGAAATGCATGCGGCGTTCCACCGGGAGCGTGGTGAGCGTGGCTCGCAGGCCACTCTTTGCCACCGTCAGGGTGACGCGGGTGGCGGAATCAGGCTGGTAGCGAAAACCTTCGAACTGGCCCTTGGCGCCGATCTGGAAGCCAAGCTCGTCGCCGGGGTGCAGTGACTTGAGCGCGCCAGTCTCCTTGCCGCTGGCCATCACGTTGGCGAGGTCGGAAGCTGTCAGGCCCTGCTCCTGGAAAATTTCGGAGAGCGTTGCACCGGGCTGGACTTCGACCGTCTTCCACAACGCGACCACGGGTCGTGCTGTTTCGACTGGCTCCTGCGGCAGCGCCAGCGGCATGGTCACGCGTGTGACCGGCCCCGGCGCGCCATGCCCGAACGAGCTGGCCCACAGCGGGATGCCCACCAACGCCAACAGCGCCAGCAACAAGGCGCCGCCCGCGACGACCCAGCGCTCGCGCGCCCAGCGCAATACGCTGGCCGGCGCATCGGCCTGGAACGACCAGTGCTTGATGCGCTTGTAAAAATGCGTGTGCGAACGACGGATCCTGCGATGGATCGCCCGAAGATGTGCGGCATGAAAAATGGCGCGACGGAATTGGCGATCCATCGAGGTTCCAGTGTGGGGATGAAAACAGGCGACGGGCGGTACCATAACGGCTGCGCAAACGGCCCGTCAATCCCTTTCCAGACAAAGATTTGCGCGATGTTTCGCGATTAACACATAATTAACCCGGCCTTCACTTTCATACGTGGACGCAGTGCCCATTCGGGACCGCGTCGACCCCCCTGCCCGGAACCCCGTGATGTCCTTGAACGAGAACGCCCTGTCCATCATCCATCGCGGCGCCGACACCATCCTCAAGGAGGAAGAATTGGCGGCGCGGCTGGCGACCGGCCGGCCGTTGCGCGTGAAGGCGGGTTTCGATCCGACCGCGCCCGACCTGCATCTTGGCCATACGGTTCTGCTCAACAAGATGCGGCAGTTCCAGGACCTCGGACATACCGCGATTTTCCTGATCGGTGATTTCACCGGGATGATCGGCGACCCCACCGGCAAGAACGTGACGCGCAAACCACTTACGCGCGAAGCGGTCGCCGCCAACGCGGAAACCTATGCACAACAGGTATTCAAGGTGCTCGATCGCGAACGCACCGAAGTGCGTTTCAACTCGGAATGGTTCGACAAGATGAGTGCGGCCGACATGATCCGGCTGGCCGCCCAGCACACGGTGGCGCGAATGCTCGAGCGCGATGATTTCTCCAAGCGCTACAAGTCGGAGCAGCCGATCGCGATCCACGAGTTCCTGTATCCGCTGGTGCAAGGCTACGACTCGGTGGCGCTCAAGGCCGACGTGGAGCTTGGCGGCACCGACCAGCGCTTCAACCTGCTGATGGGCCGCACGCTGCAGGAGCACTACGGCCAGCCACCGCAGATCGTGTTGACGATGCCCTTGCTCGAAGGCATTGACGGTGTGCAGAAGATGTCGAAGTCACTGGGCAACTACATCGGCATCGATGAGCCTGCGATCGACATGGTCACCAAGACCCTGAAGATCGGCGATGAGCTGATGTGGCGCTGGTTCGAATTGCTGAGTTTCGAGGTGTCGCTGGATGAACTGGCGTCCATGCAGCGCGACGTTGCCAGCGGCGCATTGAACCCGCGCGACGCGAAGTTGCGCCTCGCGCGCGAACTGGCCACGCGCTTCCATGGCGCCGCCGCGGCCGAGCAGGCCCTCGCCGGCTGGCACGCGGTCGTACGCGGCGAGGGTGATACCTCGGCGCTGCCGGTGAACGAGATCCTCGTCCCCGGCGACGGCTTGCGTCTGCCGGCGCTATTGACGGCGGCGGGACTGACCTCCAGCAACTCGGAAGCCAACCGCAAGTTGAAAGAACACGCGGTGCGCATCGATGCGGTAGTGGTGGAAGATCCGCAGCGTGTATTCGCCGCCGGTTTCGAAGGCGTGCTGCAGGTCGGCAAACGCAACTTCGCACGGGTGCGGCTGATCGCCGAGTAACAAAAGGGCGCGGCGGCCTGACCCGCCGCGCCCGCTTGCACCGCCCGGTCAATAGGTAACGGGCGAGTTGATCGTCTTGCGCGTTCCCGTCACGGTGCCCTTGATCGGGATGCCACCCGGCAGGATGATGTTGTAGTTCTTGTCGTACTGGGTGAGCACGAACGTGCCGCTGTAGGACTGCCCATCACGGCTCAGCGTGACCGTTTCGTGGATGCTGGCCGGCCCCACAAATTCGTTGTTGACGAAGTAGAGACCGCCGGGCGGCAGGGGCGGGGAGGGAGGATTCTGGTCGGAGGCGGCACTCGCGTACTGTGCCCATGACAGCATGAAGTGGTTGAGTGTGTAGGTGCGCGGGCCGGTCTGGGCCCAGGTGCCCAGACAGAAGTCGCCGTCGCCGGCCGGCCGTCCCGAATTCATGATTTCGGTGCCATCCGCGTGCCAGGCCACGTAGGCGTGATCGACCGGAGCGCCGTCCGGCAAGCCCGTGGGGCCGTTGCCTTCGGCGGTCATGTGGACTTCGTACAGGCCCGCGATCGGCGCAAGAAATTGCAAGGGATTGCGCATGGCGTGCACGTTTGCCGCCGGAGCGGCGGCGGTGAGGAATGCCCTCCGGGTGGCCGATACCGACATCTTGGCCGGGGGGGCGATCGTCCACTGGCCGTTGGCCGACTTCACCAGGCTCAGCCCACAGGCCTTGGCCTGATGGGTCACGGCGATGGTGGACAGGCCGATCACGGCCATGGCGATGGATGCTTGCAAACAGAATTTCATGGGGCTCTCCTTCAATGGAATACGGCAGTACGGCGGGTGCCGTCTGTGCGTATAAACTGCTCCTCCGCGATATCCGGGTCATGATGTTTCAGTAAGGAAATCGCGAGAATGGGCCCGGGGCACCCGGCGGGGATGCGGCGGAAGGGACGCGCGGCGACATGGCAAGTGGCGAGCACACGGTGCGGCCTGAGGCGCCTGGCGCGTTTGCATTCGCGGACGTGGAGATCGACGCGCGCGCGCATCGATTGTTGCGGGGCGGGTGCGAGATTCCGGTCGAACCCAAGGCCTTCTCGGTGCTGCTGGAATTCCTTGCGCATCCAGGTCAGTTGCTCAGCCGCGACCAATTGCTCGACGCGGTGTGGGGACACAGTTTCGTCACCCCGGCCACGCTCAACCGCATCATCGCGCAATTGCGCAAGGCGCTGGCCGACGACAGCGAAGCCCCGCGCTGCATCCAGACCGTGCATGGCCTCGGTTATCGTTTCATCGCTGCGCTGGAGCACGTTCCGGAGAAGGCGGGTGGCCCTGCACTGCGTTTCGCACCGCCTGCCCGCGCGCGCTTGCCGGAGCGCACCGGGCCCCTGATCGGGCGTGATGGGGATGTCGTGGCTATCGGGCGGTTGCTCACGCAAAGCCGTCTGGTGACGGTGGCCGGCCCCGGCGGCATCGGCAAGACCCAGGCGGCACTTGAAACCGCGCGCATGATCGCCGCGGACTTTCCCGATGGGATCTGGCTGTTCGACTGCACCCCGCAACCCGATGGGGAAGGCCTGGCGCGGTTGCTGACCACCACATTCAACATGCGCACTGCCATCGACGCGGAAGACCTCGCCGCGCGCCTGGGCGAGTTGCTGCAAACCCGCCGGGCGTTGCTGGTATTCGACAATTGCGAACGGATTGCGGAGTCACTCGGGGCGGTATTGGCGAAATTGCTCGCAGCCTGCGCCTCACCGCGCATGTTGGTGACCAGCCAGCGCCGGCTGAATTGCGCGGGCGAATCGCTGTATTCCTTGCCGCCGCTGGAACTGCCGCCCGAAGGCGAATGGACCAGCGATGCGCAAGTTGCCGGCCTGGCACGCGTGCCCGCGGTGGAATTGCTGCTGACGCGTTCGCACGCCTTCGCTTCAGGATTCGCGCTGACGCCGGCCAACGCCGGCACGGTGGCGCAGCTCTGCCGGCGTCTCGAAGGCCTGCCGCTGGCGTTGGAACTGGCGGCTGCGCGGTTGCGGCTTCTCAGCCCTGAGCAACTGCTGGCGCGCATGGATGCGCGGCTGCTCAATCTGGCCGAATCGAATCCCGGCCGGCCCGCGCGTCATCAGACCCTGCGTGCATTGATCGAGTGGAGCTTCGCGCTGCTTTCGGAACGCGAGCAGTCGCTGTTGTGCGGACTGAGCATCTTCGCCGGCGCCTGCACGCTCGGCGGCGCCACTGCCATGGGCGCGGCGCTGGGGCTCGCCGATCCGCAGACGCTGGAATTGCTGGGCGGCCTGATCGACAAGTCGCTGCTGACGGTGGACGGCGCGACCAACCCACCGAGCTACCGCCTGCTCGACAGCGTGCGGCTGTTTGCGCTGGAACAGCTTGCTGCCGCGGGGCGCGAACAGCCACTGCGCCGCGCGCATCTGGCGCATTTCATTGAGCTCACCGAACGGGTGAACGCGGAATTCCTGGGCGATCGCCATCGCATCTGGCACGACCGCGTCAAACGGGAATGGGCGAATCTGCAGGCAGCGTTCGATTTCGCCATGACGCAGCCGGATCTCGCGGATGACGCGCTGGCGCTGGTCGGCAATCTTTGCTGGTATTTCCGCGGCGGCACGACCGATTACATCCAGTCGGCGCGCTGGCTGGAACGGGCGCTGCAGGCCGGCCACGCGCCTTCGCTGCATCGCGCGCGCGCGCTGGTCGCGGCTGGCGTGGTGTTGCACCACGCTGGAGATCACGAACACGCCGGACCCTACCTGCGTGAAGGGATTGCCTTGGCCTCCGCGAACGGGGACGCCTTCACCGCCGGTGCGGGCCAGGCGATCCTGGCTTTCGAACTGGCGATATGCGGGCAACTGGCCGAGGCCGAAGCTTGCGTGGAAGCGGTGCTAAAGATTGCCGGGGCGCGCAACGATGCCTGGCTGCGTTCCAACGCCCTGCTCGGCCGCGGCATCGCCCAGGCAATGACCGATCGCCATCGCGAAGCGGAAGCCAGCATGAGCGAAGCCCTGGACTGCCTGTCCACGCATGGCGATCTTTTCCAGCGGGCCTACACCTTGATCAATCGCGCCTTGCAGCGCTTCTATCTCGGCGATCTGCGCGGCGCCGCCCGCGACTGGGTGGCGGATCTGGACAACTTCATCCCGCTGGAGCAGTGGCGTGGCGGCGCCGGCTGCGTCGAAGGTGCGGCCTATCTTGCGGTCGAACGCGGCGCGTTCGAAAAAGCCGCGCGCTTCCTCGCCATCGCGGCGCGTGTTCGCGAGTTGACCGGCGCGCCCCTGGTGCCGCAGTGGCGGAAGGCCCAGCAAATTGCCGCGTGCAAGGTGCAGGCCGCGTTGGGTGAGGATTTTGCGCGCGTACAACGCGCCGGGGCCTCGATGCGGTTCGAGGACGCGGTGGCCGAAGCGCGCGTGCTGTTGACGGAAATCGCGGCAGATCAACCGGGGCGCAGCGAAGCGAGCAAGCCGTCCGGATCGTAGCGGGCACGCAGTGCCGACAATCGCGATCGGGTGTCTGCATCATGCGTTTGCGACTTCAGATCCGCAGGCTCGCCCGCGAAATTCGGCTGCATGCCCGCGCGCGCATGCGGGGCAAGCGCCGTGCGCAGATTGCGCACCCACTCGCGGGTGGCGGCAAAGTGTTCCGCGGCATCGGTGTGGCCGATCACGTTGATGAAGAACGCCGCATCGCGCTGCGAAAACGCCGTGGCATCGCTGGCGATGCGCGCGACCGCGCCGCCGAGATGGTGCACGTGCACCTCGCACCGCGGATCGGGGGGCTGTGCCGCATGTGGAACCAGCGCATCGATCAGCGCATCGTCGAATGCATCGAACTGCGCTGTCGTCCAGTAATAGTGATCGCCGGGCGGTGCAGCCGGATCGAAGGTTTGCTGCCACGCTGCGTAAGGCATCAAGCCTTCATGACGCCCCAGCGGCTCGGCGACTTGCGTGATCGCTGCCATGGCACGCGCGCCACGCGCCGGATCGCCGCTCCAGCAATACGCCACCGCCGCCACGCGTTGTCCATGCACTGCGGCTGGCAGGAACGGCAACGGCGGCGCGGTGGTGAAAACCAGCATGGCCGTCAGTGCATCCGGCGCGTCCGGCGTGGATGCACGAAACGCGCGCAGCAGTTCGCGTGCTGCCTTCACGGGGTAGAACATCACGCCGGCATCCACCTCCGCGACGGGATGCAGCCGGAACGTAAAGCGGGTCACCACGCCAAACCCGCCGCCACCGCGCAATCCCCAGAACAGGTCCCGGTGCTGTGTGTCGCTGGCGATGATGCTGCGTCCATCCGCCAGCACGACTTCCACTTCGAGCAGGTTGTCGACCGCCAGCCCACAGCGCCGCATCAGCCAGCCGACGCCGCCGCCAAGCGTGTAGCCGCCGACGCCGGTGGTCGACACGAAGCCGCCGGTGGTGGCGAGGC
>DZCM01000037.1 GCA_022730295.1 Rhodanobacter sp.
CCTGGATGCCGTCGCGTCGCTGTTCGATGCGTACCGGGTCTTCTATCGACAGGCTCCCGACGTGGCGAGCGCGCGCAGTTTCATCGAAGCACGCCTGCAGCACGGCGAATCGGTGATTTTCCTGTCCCGCGACAGTGTATCCGGCGCAGCCCTCGGTTTTACGCAACTGTATCCGTCGTTCTCGTCTGTCGCCGCGCGGCGGATCTGGATCCTCAACGACTTGTTCGTGGTGCCGGCAGCGCGCAAGCGCGGTGTCGCCCGCGCTCTGATGGAGCGAGCCCGCGCGTTTGCGACGGAAACCGGCGCGTCAAGGCTCGTGCTGGAAACGGCGGAAGACAATCACGCCGCACAATCATTGTACGAATCGCTGGGCTACGCACGCGAAACTGACGAACGCCATTACGCGCTGACGCTCGGCTGACAACACCAAGACTCAATCGACGCGTGGCGGCTGCCGCACGCTGGCCACTTCGTGGGTGTTGAAGCGCTGGTAGACGAATACGTTGGCCGGAGGCAGGTTGCGTAACGCGAAGCCGCCGCGGCGCACGCTTAGACCGAGCGCCTCGCGTTCGCGCCGCCGCACCGGGCTGAACGGGCCGTAGGTGAACTGGATGAAACGGCCACCGGCTGCGAGCGCCGCGAATGCTGCGCGCAGGATGTCAAAACGCAAGGTCGAGGACATGCTCAACATGCCCAGCCCGCTGACCACGGCATCGGCGTTGCCATCGGCGAGCAGACCATGCCCGGCTGCCAATGAATCAAGGTGCCGGGCATCCGCGCACGCAACCTCGACGCCGGGAAAGCGGCCGCGCAGGAACGCCGCGAGGTCCGGATTGATCTCCACCACCAGCAAATTCGAGCGGGCAATGCCGGCATCCAGCAAGGCGCGCGTAAACACGCCGGTGCCCGCCCCCACTTCGATCACGCGTGTGCAGTCCGACGGCAATTGCTCGACCATCAGCCGCGCCAGTTGGCGCCCTGAAGGCGTCACCGACGCCATCTTCACCGGATTGCGAAACCACTGCCGCAGGAAGGTGCGGAGCGAATGCAGGTCGACGGCAGCTTCGCCGCCGCGATGGTTATCCAAGGGTGGATCGGAGTACGGATTCATGTGTGCGCTATTTTTAGCACACTGCGCGTGCGAAAAGCGTAAATGCCTCGCCTCGATGACGCCCGGCGCGCCGGTCAATGCCCGCGGCGGTAATAGCCGCCGTGGTGATTGTGGCCGCCATGCTGGTGCTCGCCGCGGTGGCCACGCCAGCCACGCTGCCCGTAGTAGCCATGGCCGTAGCGATACGCGCGATAGTAAGGCGCGTAACCACCGTAGTAGCCACCCCGATAGTAACCTTGGTAGCCACCGTAGTAACCGCCGTAATAGCCGTACGGAACCGCCACCGGGCGCGTCACGTAGTACGGCGGATCCATGTAGTACACGGGCGCCGGATAGGCCGAGCCGTAATAGCCGTAGCCCGCGTAGGGCGATTGCACGTACACGCGCGGCGCATTCCAGTAGCCACAGCGCCAGCAGTTGCCAATGCCGACGGAGATGCCCGGCAGGTTGATGCCGACGCCGACGTGGACATGCGTACGGGCCGACGCGACGGGCGCGCACCAGATGGCAGCCAAGGCGATGGCGGTGATCACGGCACCGCGCCGAACGACGCTGCGGAGTTTCATGGGGCGAGCCCTCCTGCGCTGTCTTGCCGTCATCATGCGCGTCGGGGAAAGGCACGTCAATCCACGGCTGCAACCCCGTTCAGGTGCCCAACTTGCGCAGCAACCAGCAGCCGTGAATCTGCGGCTTGCGCGCAAAATCGGGCGGGATGCTGGCGCGCCCGATGTCCTCGATCGTGAACGTGGATTGCAGCGAATCGACATCAAGCTTGAAGCGGCGGAAGTTGTTGGAAAACACGATCACGCCATCGTCACGCAAGCGGTTGCCGCAGGCTTCCAGCAACGCCACGTGGTCGCGCTGCACATCGAACTCCGCGGCACGGCTGGAGTTGGAAAAGGTGGGCGGATCGACAAAGATCAGTCCGTAGCGCTGCCGGTCTTCACGCAGGAAGACCATCACGTCGCCTTGGGCGAGGCGGTGCGCATCAGTGCCGTAGCCGTTCAAATCAAGGTTGCGCGAAGCCCATTCGAGATACACCGGCGACAGGTCGACGCTGGTGGTGCTGAGTGCACCGCCGGACGCCGCATACACGCTGGCGGTCGCGGTGTACGCAAACAAGTTGAGCACGTCGCGATCGTGCGCGAGCTCACGTACCCGCGCGCGCACCAGTCGATGATCGAGGAACAAGCCCGTATCCAGCCGCTCGCGCAGGTTGACGAGGAAGCGCAGGCCGCCCTCTTCCACGATCAGGTATTCGTCGTTCTCGGCGAAGCGCCCGTATTTGCTGCCGCCCTTGCCGCGCTCGCGGGTCTTCAGCACCAGCCGACTGCGGGGGATCTCGAACACCGCGCAAGCCGCGCGTTGCAAATCGCGCAGGCGCGCCTGTGCGGCACCGGCATCGACGGTCGCCGGCGCGGCATATTCCTGCACGTGCAGGTAGCTCTGCACCGCACCGCCGGATTCCGGCACGCCTGCGTAGACGTCGATCGCCGCAGCGTATTCCGGCAAGTCGGCATCGTAGGCGCGAAAACAACTGACGCCTTCGCGGGCCAGCGTCTTGCGCAGGTGCTTGAGGTTTTTGCGGATCCGGTTGGCAACCATCTCCGCGCCGGGTGACAGCGGCGTCGCTGCGCGCGGCGCCTCGTCGCGGCCGCGAATCGCAAACACCGAAAGCCGGCATTCGAGCGCGCCGTTGTAGAGCACATAGCGCTTGTCCGGATTCAGCCCCAGCGCGCGCTCAAGTTCCGGTTCCGACGTCAGCACCGCTGCGCGCCAGCCGGGGAACTCCGCCTTCAGCCGATCGCCCAACTGGCGGTACAGCGCCGGCAATTCCTCGACCTCACCCATGCGCTCGCCGTAAGGCGGATTGGTGATGACAAGGCCATTCGCGAAATCCGGCGGCCGTTGCAAGTGCGACACGTTCTGTTTGGCGAGCGTGACGAAACCCGCCAAGCCAGCATTCTGCAGGTTGTGCGTCGCGGTCGTGATCATGCGTGGATCAACATCGCTGCCGAAGAAGCAACTGCGCAAGCCCCGCAAACCTTCGCTGGCGCGCTCGCGCGCGTCGTAACACAGCCGCTGCCACAGTTGCTGATCGTGGCCGCGCCAACCCAGCAGTCCGAAATAGCCACGTTCGAGTCCCGGCGCAACACCGGCCACCATCCACGCGGCCTCGATCAACAACGTGCCGGAGCCGCACATCGGATCGATGAACGCACCGCCCGCGGCGTAAATTTCCGGCCAGCGCGCGCGCAGCAGCATCGCGCACGCAAGATTCTCCTTCAGTGGCGCCTCGCCCGCCTCGCGGCGCCAGCCGCGCCGGTGCAGCGGCTCGCCGGACAAATCCAGCGACAGCGTCGCGCGGCCCTTGTGCAGGCGCAGGTTCAGGCGTACGTCCGGGCGTTCCGTTTCAATCGTGGGACGCGTCTCGAAACGCTCGCGACATTGGTCGGCGATCGCATCCTTGGTCTTCTGCGCGGCGAACTTCGAGTGCGTGATGGAGCCGCTGCTGCCGCCCGCGTCGATGGCGAGCGTGGCATCCGGCGCAAAGTGCGCGGACCAGTCGATCGCCTGCACGCCGGCATACAACGCATCGGCATCGGGTGCATCGAACTCGGACAGGGTCAGCAGGATGCGGCTGGCGAGACGCGATTCGAGGCAGGCGCGGTACGCGGTTTCGAGTGAGCCCGCAAAGCGCACGCCCGCGAGCGCCTCGTGGGCTTCGGCACCGAGTGCCGCCAGCTCATCGCGCAGCAGGTATTCGAGGCCCTTCGGGCAAGTGGCAAAGAAGCCGGTCATGCAGGCAGGCTCACGCCACCGCCGTTTCGAGGAACTCGCCGAAGGCGCGTTCGATCACCGGCACCTGGTCAGCGAGCCGGTGGCCGCCCGGCAACAACAGCGCGGGCATGCCACGGCTGCGTGCGAACGCCTGCGCCGCCAGCACCGGGCACAGGCTGTCTTCGTAACCGTGCACCAGCATTGCAGGGACGTCGCGCGCCATGTCGAAGGACTGCGGGCACTCGGGAATCATCGTCGGCAGCGCAATCAGGAACACGCCATCGCACGCTGCCTGCAGCGATGCGAGGCCACAGGTGAACGCACCCATGCTCGATCCGGCCAGCACCAGGGGGCGCGATGCCACGCGCATCGCTGCCACGATCTTCGCCACGCGCAGCGGCACCGCTGGCGCGTAACCGTGCTGATCGTCGGCGCGAAAATCCAGCCGCAGCGCCTGCCAGCCGAGCGCCTCAGCCGCCTTGGCCAGGGCGCTGACCTTGGTCGCGCCGGGGCCGCTGTCGGAACCGTGGCAGAGGATGGCTGTTCCAATCATCGGATGGATTCGACCGCGTGCACGTGATGTATGGCCGGGACCGGGGACCGGAGAGCGTAGCAGGCGCGCTGGCCGATTCCCCATGATTTCATGCCACACTGCGGCGATGGAACCAGCCCTGACGATCATCGAGCAAGCCCTGCCCTACGTCGACAAGTTGCAGGCACGTGATCCGGCCGACATCGAGCTGGTGGTGATCCACTGCACCGAGCTGCCCGACCTCGCGAGCGCACGGGAATATGGCGAGCGCAGCGTGCACCCGAGCGGCACCGGCAACAGCGGGCATTACTACATCGACCGCGACGGTACGGTGTTGCGC
Organism: Rhodanobacter sp.; assembly: GCA_022730295.1. Lineage (GTDB taxonomy): Bacteria > Pseudomonadota > Gammaproteobacteria > Xanthomonadales > Rhodanobacteraceae > 66-474. The sequence continues at coordinate 4,765 of DZCM01000037.1, forward strand.
TATGTGCCGGAAGACCGCGTCGCCCACCACGTGCGCGGCCGCAACGAACATTCGATCGGGATCGAGCTGATCAACAGCGGACGCTGGCCCGGCTGGTTTGATTCACGCCATCAGGTGATGACCGAGCCCTATCCCGATGCGCAAATTGATGCTCTGCTGGCGCTGCTTGCGCACCTGCGAGCGACGCTGCCGAACCTGCGCAACATCGCCGGGCATGAAGATCTCGATACCGACACCCTGCCCGCCAGCGACGATGCTGCATTGCGCATCCAGCGCAAGCTCGATCCTGGCCCGATGTTTCCGTGGACGCGCATGGCGGCCGAATGCGGACTCATGCGACACACTGCAGCCGGCTGCGGCGCTTGATCCACGCCGCCGGCGCCTGGCCGCACCCTGCCACCCACGCGCCACGGCGATCCGTCAGTCGCGTCCGCGCGCCACTTGGCCGATGGGTTTACAATCGCGCGTTTTGCACGAGGCCTCGATAATGAACAAGCCGCACGTTGCCGAATTGATCGAGCTGCTGGAGCTGGAGCGGTTGGAGGACAACCTGTTCCGCGGCCAGAGCCGCGATATCGGCACCCGCTACGTGTTCGGCGGGCAAGTGCTGGGGCAAGCACTGTCGGCGGCGCAACAGACCGTTGATCCCGAACGCCCGGCGCACTCCCTGCACGGCTATTTCCTGCGCGCCGGCGATGTCGATGCGCCGATCGTGTATCGCGTCACCCGCGCCCGTGACGGCCACAGCTTCTCGGTGCGCCGCGTCGAAGCGATCCAGCACGGCCAGCCGATCCTCAACTGCGCGGTGTCCTTCCAGGTCGAGGAAACAGGCTTCGAACATCAATCCAGCATGCCCGAAGTCCCCAAGCCCGAGGACATCGAGCCGCGCAACCCGCTGCCCGCTGAAGAAATGGCCAAGCTGCCCCCCAAACTGCAGCGCTGGCTGAGCACCGACGGCCCCTTCGAATACCGCTTCGTGTGGCCGCGCGACGAAATGCATCCCACCAAGCGCCCGCCCTACCAGCACATCTGGTTCCGCCTTGCCGAACGCATCGACGCGACACCAGCGCTGCATCGCGCACTGCTGGCCTACGCATCCGACTACCACCTGATTGGAACGGCACTCCTGCCACACGGCGTGTCTTACCTCACGCCCGGCCTGCATCTGGCCAGCCTGGATCACGCGCTGTGGTTCCACCGGCCATTCCGGGTCGACGACTGGCTGCTGTATTCCTGCGAAAGCCCGACCGCGCAGGGCGCGCGCGGGCTGGTGCGTGGCCAGTTGTTCGACACCGACGGCAGGCTCGTGGCATCCAGTGCGCAGGAAGGCCTGCTGCGCCTGTTGCCGCCACGCTGAACACGCAGCGGATTGCAACCTGCCACGGCTGTCGTAAACTTCCAGCATGCGCAAGATCTACGCCTCGCCACGCGTACAGAACGTTGAGAAACTCGTCTCGGTGATGGCCGAGCACGGCATCGCGACCAAGGTCAGCAATCATCGCGTGTACGACCGTTCCAGCTACGTGAACTTCTCGTACGCGCGGCCGGGCAACAGCGAAGGCTGGCCGACGGTCTGGGTGTTGAATGCCAACGATCACACCCGCGCGCGCCAAATCATGCGCGAGATCGGGATCGAACCGCCCACCAAGTACGCCGAAGAACTGGCGGCGTTCCGCGCGCGTGGCCAGGGTGCGCGCACACCGGGCCGCGTGGCGGGCAAGCTCCGCACCGTGGCGCTCGCCGCGCTGGTGGTGGCGATGGCAATTTACGCTGCCCGGATGGCGGCCGTATGGTGACCACACCATGCTCCGGAACGAACGCGTAAGGCTGTTCCAGACGCTGCCCCACGCCTGCGGGTATTTCCGCGCGCGCACCGCGCAAAACCTGGTACTCGATCCGGCCGCGCCCGATTTGCCTACGCTCTATGCGCTGTCGCTGGCGCGTGGTTTCCGCCGCGCCGGCGGACACGTGTATCACCCGCATTGCCCGCGTTGCCAGGCGTGTGAGCCGTGCCGGATCGACGTCGCGAAATTCGAGCTCTGCCGCAGCCAGCGCCGCTGCCTTGCCTTGAACGAAGACATCGACTTCGCGGAGTGCCAGCCTGGCCTCACCGACGAGCGCCACGACCTGTACGCGCGCTACCTGCACGTCCGCCACCCCGGCGGCGGCATGGACGATGCCAGCAACGAAGACTTCAGCCAGTTCCTCGCCGCCCCATGGAGTCCGACGTTATTCCTTGAATTCCGTTTGGCCGGCAAGCTGGTCGCAGTGGCAGTGACCGACGTGTGTTCGACCGGGCTGTCGGCCGTGTACACCTTCTTCGATCCGGAAGTGCCCAAACGCGGACTTGGTACCTTGGCGATCCTGCGCCAGATTGAATTGACGCGCGCGCGCGCATTGCCGCACTTGTACCTCGGTTACTGGATCGCGAATCATCCCAAGATGGGCTACAAGGCGCGCTACCACGGTCTGCAAGTGTTGGGCACGAGTGGTTGGGCGGCCCTGGGCGAGCGCCGCGAACCCGCCTGAGGCGCGTTTCGCCGCGTCACTTTTCCGGATCATTATTTCGACGGATATGGATACAGCTTGTCGAGCGGCTGCGAGATGCCGTCGTCCAACACCATCCGGCAGTGCCCGCGCCGCAGTGCGCGCGGATCGTCCACCCCACAGCTGTGCGCGATGATGCCAACCTCGCGCATCAAATTGCTGGCGTAGTGCGCCACGCGCTCGGCCTTGTCGGGCACCACCAGCCCGCGCTGCAGCCGTGGATCGTGCGTGGTGACCCCGGTTGGGCAGGTATTGCGGTTGCAGCGCATCGACTGGATGCAGCCCAGCGCCAACATGAAACCGCGCGCCGAGTTCACGAAATCCGCGCCCATCGCCAGCGCCCAGGCCACTTCGTAAGCGGTGATGCATTTGCCCGCGCAGATCACCTTCACGCGCTTGCGCAAGCCATGCCGGATCAGGGTATCAACCAGCATCGGCAGGGCTTCACGCAGCGGCAGGCCGACGCCCTCCATCAGGGTTTGCGGCGCGGCGCCGGTGCCGCCCTCGGAGCCGTCCACGATGATGAAGTCCGGCGCGCTGACGAGGCCCCTTCGCTGTACCTCGTTGCACAGCTCGTCGATCCATCCAATTCCGCCCAACGCCGCCTTGAAGCCCACCGGTTTGCCGCTGACATCACGTACACGCGCAATAAAATCAAGCAACTGCGACACATTCCCGATCTCTGGATGACGGTTCGGACTGACCGAATCCTCGCCCACCGGGATCCCGCGGATCGCCGCGATCTCAGCCGTAACCTTGCCACCAGGCAACAGCCCGCCGAGGCCAGGCTTGGCGCCCTGGCTCAGCTTGATGCTGACCATCTTCACCTCGGGATGTGCACACACCGCCCGCAACCTGCCGTCATCGAGCGTGCCATCCGGCGCGCGCACGCCGTACTTCGCCGTGCCGATTTCAAACACGACGTCACAGCCGCCTTCGAGATGATACGGAGCAAGGCCGCCCTCGCCCGTATCCAGCCATACCCCCGACTTGGCCGCACCGCGCGACAACGCGCGCACAGCGGGCGCCGACAGCGCTCCAAAGCTCATCGCTGAGATGTTGAAGAACGCGCTGTGCGTGTACGGCTCGCGTGCGTGCGGTCCGATCAGCACCGGCTTCGCCGTCGCGGCTTCCATGCCCAGTGCGGGAAACGGCGCATTGAGAAAAAACGGCGTGCCTTCGCGGCCCAGATCGCGAGTGGAACCGAAGCCCCGGGTGTTGTCCTCGTTTTCCGAAGCGCGATCGACCCAAGTCCTCTGTGCACGATTGAACGGCAATTCCTGCCGATCGAACGCAAAAAAATACTGCCGGAAGAACACCCCGAGATGCTGGAACAACTTCCGGAAATGACCGATCACCGGATAGTTGCGCAGCACCGCATTGTGCGTTTGCATACGGTCGGCCACGTACAACGCCGCCACGCCGGCGACGATCACCACCAGCAGCAGCACGAAGGCGACCGCGACGGACTGGAACGCGAACATGATCCACGATGACGATGCATCGGCCATGACAACTCCCGGACTCGATCTTGACCCAGACAGTCTAACTAAGCGAGACCACAGCCACGACGCGCCATCATCGAACCCACGCGCGAAACGCAATTCCATGTTGCTGCAAACCATTATCCTTTACCGCCAGATCCGAACCCGCCGGAGCACTTCCTGATGACCGAACCGCGTTACTCACCTTGGACCCGCCACTTGCACTGGGTCGTGTTCATCCTGGTGGCCTGCGCGCTGTTGCTGATCTATATCCACAACTGGACCCCGCGCAGTTCGCCGCTGCACGCGAGCGCCAAATGGGCGCACATGCAGTTCGGAATCGCGATCCTGCTGGTGATGCTGCCGCGCCTGCTGGTGCGCAGCCGTGCACCCACCGCACCGCCGATCACACCGCCGTTGCCAGCGTGGCAGGCGTGGGCCGCCAAGACAGTGCACCTGGCCCTCTACGTGCTGCTGATCGTCACGCCTTTGCTCGGCATCGCCAGCCGCCTGTGGAATCCCGCTGCGTGGAATTTCCTCGGTGTGCCGCTGCCGCACGCCGCATACCCCGACGGCGCGTTCTCGCACATGCTCCAAGGCATCCATGGAGATTTCGGCAACATCCTGATGTACCTCGCGGCACTGCATGCGACGATCGCGCTGTTCCACCACTTCGTGCAACGCGACGATACCTTGAAGCGCATGTTGCCGGGCGGGCGCGAGGAGCGCTGATCACGCTGATGGATTCATGCCCGTGACTGGCGGGCCGTCCCTGAACCCGCAGATGGAATATGGCAGGTGGGACGCTCTACACAGGGTCGGCCGCCTGAAAGCGACGCCCGGCACTAGCCACCTTTCGAATGAAGGAAAACCGTATGTCACGTCAAGCCATCCTGGCTACCCTGTTCACCCTTGCCATCTCAGCCCCGGCCGTCAGCGCACCGCCTGCCGCCACTCCCCAGGCCCACCCGTCAACCAGCGCCCACGCGAACGCAGCCGCAGCACAATCCAACGCCACGCACATCGAAGCCTGCACCGAGGCCACGGAAGCGTTCCTCGAACACTTGACCCTGGGTGACTACAAGGCTGCGACCGGCAACTTCAACGCGCAAATGCTGGCCGCACTTGCGCCCGCCAAACTCGGCAACGCGTGGCAGGCGATCGCCATCCAATACGGCAAACTGGAATCGCGTGGAACCGCGCAAAACGTGATGTACCAAGGCCTCGCGGTGGTGACGGTACCGCTGCGCTTCGAGAAGGGTACGCTCGGCGCTCGCCTCGCCTGTGGGGCCGACGGAAAATTTTCCGGCTTTCATATCGTGTCTGTCCCACCCGCTGCGCCCGCAGCATCGGGCTGACCTTGCATTCATCGCAACATGACTGCGCCCGCCCCGCCCCGCCGTTGCCGCGATGCCACCGAGCGCGATGCGCTGCTTGAACGCGCGTACGCGCTTGGCGTTCCACGCGACTACGGTCGCGTGCGCCAGCTTCGAGTACAGCGTGAACCCGCGCGCCTCGTTTCCATCGGTTTGGACATCCATGGCCGCACGCAATGGCTGCAGCCACGTGCAGCGCGCGCTCTGGCGGCGCTGCGCGCGTCGGCAACACGCGACCGCGTGGACTTGCAGATCGTCTCCGCGTTCCGCTCGATCGAATACCAGCTCGGCATCCTCGAGCGCAAGCTTGCCGCCGGCCAGGACATCGACCAGATCCTGCGCGTCAGTGCCGCACCCGGCTACAGCGAACACCACAGCGGACGCTGCGTGGATCTGACCACACCCGGCTACGCAGTGCTGGAGCAGGAATTCGAGCGTTCGCCAGCGTTCGGCTGGCTCACCACACACGCAGGCCGGCACGGCTTCACGCTGTCCTACCCGCACGGCAATCACCACGGGATTGCCTTCGAACCATGGCACTGGTGCTGGCACGCCTGAACCGGATCAGCACCCGCTGTCGAGGCCGCGCGGAGGGGATCGAATCTGACGTTTCGACCCAGCGCATTTTCCGTGCGGCAACGCATCAATCACTTGCCCCGCATCCCCTCGGTGACGGTGCCAACGACTTTCCACATGTAGAACGCCGCCAGCGTTCGGAACGGCGCCCAACGCTCACCGAATTCCCGTAGATCGCGCGGTGCGGGCATCTCCGGCATGCGGTGGACAATCTGCACACCCTTGCGCACGCCGAGGTCATCCACCGGCAACACGTCCGGACGGCCAAGCCGGAACATCAACATCATCTCGACGGTCCAGCGCCCGATCCCACGCACCTGTACCAGATGGTCGATCAGTTCCTGATCAGGCATGCGTGCGAGTTGTGCTGGCGCCGGCACGATGCCCTGATGCGATTTGGCCGCAAGGTCACGCAAGGCCGCCACCTTGTTGCGCGACAGTCCGGCGCCGCGCAGTGCCTCGTCACTGGCCGCGTCAATGCCGCGCGCGCTGATCTCGCGGCCGCGCGGCATCAACTGCTCGACCCGCCCGGATATGGTCGCGGCAGCCTTCCCCGACAACTGCTGGTGCATGATCGAATGCGCCAGTGCATCGACCGGATCGAAACGCGCATGGAACTCGTAGTCAAGCGGACCGATCCGGCGCATCCACGTCGCCAGCTTGCGATCACGCTTCGCGAGATGAGCAGTCGCCGCGGCCTCGTCATAGCCCCGCGGGATCACCGGCTGCTTCATGGATTGCTCCCGGAATTCAATTTGTAGAGTGCAACGCCAAGCGCGATCCACCCTGCCACCAGCGCGATGCCGCCCAGCGGCGTCACCATTCCGACCATCCTTGGCGCACCCAACGCCAACGCGAACAGGCTGCCGCAAAACAATACGATGCCAAGCGTGAACAGGATCGCCGCAAGGTGCCCGGCGTGCGAGCGGCGCGCGACGAAGGCCGCGAGGCCCAGGGCCAGCGCGTGCCAGAACTGGAAGCGTACCGCCGTGTCCCAGACATCCAGCAGCCCGGGCGGGATCCTGCCATGCAATGCATGGGCACCCAAGGCACCCAACAGCACGGCGCTTGCGCCCGCAAGGGCAGTGGCGACCCCGGGCCACGCGATTCGGCGCTCGCCACTCATCGCCAACCCGCCCCGGCGCGCCGGCGGCGCGAGCGCCAGGCACCGTAAAGCAACCCGAGCAAACTCACCAGCAACGGCATCAGCAGGATGTCGATGAACTTCAACCGCATCGACAAGCGCCGGATGTCGGCGTCGAGGCTGCGCTGCACCGCACGCAACTGGTTGCGGATCTCGAGCTTCTTCGCCGTGAACTGGCGGACTGCGGCTTCGCGGTCCGCGCCACCCGCGCCGGCAGCAGAATGCTGTTGCAACTGCTTGATGCGCTGCTCCGTTTCGGCAAGCTCTTGCTGCAGTTCGATCTGCTTGGCCTTGAATTTTTCATCGGCCTTGCGGCGCAAATCGTCGACCCGCGTAAAACGCCGTTGCTCGACGGCGCGGCCGCGAATGCCGATCAGATCCGATGGACCGGCCAGATCGTCGATCGCATTCACGAAAAAATCTCCGTTACTTGCGAACGGGCTCATCAGCGTCTGGCCGAGTGAAGGGCTGGGCTGCACCCACATCCGGTTCGCCAGCAAGTCCGTATCAGCGACCAGGATCACCTGCGCGGGATGCGCGGGCGGCTTGACCGGAACATCAGCCGGGAACGCGCTGGGCAACTTGCCCTGCAGCCGCACCGCCATGGCGTAGTGCTGGCCATCAGGTTGGTAACCTTCATACAAGACCGATGGATCCACGGCATTGCGCACGCTGTCCGTGGGCACCGACATTGCCTCGGTCGTGCTCTGCAACAACGGTTCAAGGCGCGTCGTCGCATCCGGCAGCAAACCGAAGTAACCCGCCGAGGACACGTTGATCACGCTCAGCGCCGCCGTGATCGGGTCGTGCCGATTCAACTCGTCAGCGTTCAAGCCGAGCACCGCCGGATCCCGGATCGGGGCGCCGGTGACCGGCGACTCGACCGTGAGCGCACGTGACCTGTCGAGTAGCACGCGACCGGGGTGGAAGGTGACGCCCCAGGTGCGAAACAGGATCGGCAGGCCCGACGCCGCGCTCCCACCGATCTCCGAATCTGGATCGACGAAGGCCAGGATTCGGCCACCGCGCTGGACGTAGCGATCGATCGCCTCGATGTCAGCCTGCGGCAATCCGGTTGGCTGGATCAGCACCAACACGTCCGTGTGCATGTCGAGCTTCGCCAGTGCTCCCGCGTCCAACTCGCGTACGTCGAACAGCTGCCGCAACTGTTGCAGCACGGTCCAGGCGGGCGCCTCTTTGCCCTCGGCGTCGGTCCCGCCCCAGATAGGCAGCTCGCTGTAGATGGCAACGCTCGGCTTGCGCGCAACGCTCAACTCGTGCAAAAGGCGCGCAATGTCGTATTCGGTGAACGGCTCCTTGGCTGGCAGGAAGAACGGAATCGCAGCGGTGCGCCCGTCCTTCACGTTGCGGCCCGCCAGCCCGAAGTAGATCGCATCGCCGGTGTCATTGCTGCGCACCGAGGTCAGGCCGGCCGCGCTGGCACGGTCTTCATCCTCGGAATACGGCAGCGGATCGATCTGCTGCAGGCTGATGCGCCCGTGCGAATCGCGCACGACTTCGTCCAACATGTTGACGACACGCTGGTGGTAGGCGCGCAGTTGCGGCAGTCCATGGCTGGCACGGTCGGAAAAATACAAGGTGAGCTGCAACGATTGCTGCAAGTTGCCGATGATGTCGCGGGTACCGGCAGAAAGCGTGTACAAACGGTCATGGGTCAGGTCGATCCGCTCGCCGCCCAACCAGCGTGAACCTGCAAGCACGAGCAAAACATAGGCGGCCGCCAGCAGCGGCAGCACCAGCCACAACCGTCGCGATGCGGGCCTCGATGCCATCAGCCGCCCCGCCTTGCGTCGAGGATCAGGACGTTCGCGGCGAGCCAGAACACGATCGTCAATACGAAGAACGCCACGTCCCCGAAATCCAGGACCCCGCGCGCGATGGCCTGGAAGTGGGTCAGCAGGCTCAATTCCGACAAGGCGCCGGCGATTCGCTGGGAGCCTAACGCCAACAACGGCTGCTGGACCAGCGGGTCGCCCGCCACGAGGAACAGGAAACACACGGCGAGCGCGAGGATGAAGGCGATGACCTGGCTGCGCGTGAGCACGGACAGGCATTCACTGATCGCGAGGAACGCGCCGGCCATCAGGAAGCTGCCGATGTAGCTGGCGAGGATCACCCCGTTGTCGGGTTGCCCGAGATAGTTCACCGTAAGCCACATCGGGAACGTCAACGCCAGCGCGCAACCGATGAACGCCCAGGCCGCGAGGAACTTGGCAAGCACCGCCTGCCAAGCGTGGATCGGCAGCGTCAGCAGCAGCTCGAGGGTACCGCTGCGCCGCTCCTCGGCCCACAACCTCATCGCCAGCGCCGGCACCAGCACCAGGTACAGCCACGGGTGGAAGCGGAAAAACGGATCAAGATCGGCCTGACCACGTTCAAAAAATGCGCCAAGGTAGAAAGTGAGCGCGCCGGCCGCGAGCAGGAAGATCACGCTGAACAGCCATGCCACCGGCGTCACCAGGTAACCGTGCAGCTCACGCAGGAACACGCCCGCGAAGGGACGGCCGTGCGATTCCAGCGTTGCGGCGGCGGTTACGCGAGCCATGCTGTCCTTGTCGTCGACGCAGGCCACTTTGACGCGTGCACCCAGCATGCTCCGCAAGAAACTGTCATGAAAACAAATGCCAGCAGATCCCGCGTCCGGAAAAATTTGCGTTCATTCGCGTTCATTTGCGGACCGGTGTTTTGGCGTTCATGCGGCACTCGCAAGATCGGTGGCGTCAGCCGTCACGCGCCGGAACACATCTTCCAGCCGGCCGCGCTCCAGCTGCAACTCGTCGACCCGCACTCGCTGCGCTTCGAGCAGTCGAGTGACCGGTCCGAACACCTGCTGCCCCTCGCGGGGGAAAACCGTCACCCGGCCATCGACGGGATCGGTCACGACCGAATCGACCTCGGGCAGCCGCCCGATCAATTCGCACGCCAAGGCGCTGGCCGGTGCGCGGAAACTGACCGCCCGATGGTAGCGCGACTGCCGCTCCAGTTCGGCGGGCGTGCCCTCCGCGCACAGGCGCCCACGGGCCAGGATTGCGACGCGGTTGCAGATCGCACGCACTTCGTCGAGCGCATGCGTGGACACGATGATCGCGCGGTCGCGCGCCATCGCACGGATCAACGCATGCACCTCGCGTTGCTGGTTCGGATCCAGCCCATCGGTGGGCTCATCCAGCATCAGCGCCGGCGGATCGTGCAACAACGCTTGCGCGAGGCACACGCGCCGGCGATAGCCCTTGGACAAGGTGTCGATGGTCTGTGCCAGCACCGGCTGCAATTCGAGGCGCTCGACCATCTCGTCCATGCGGCGCGCACCTGAAACCCCGCGCAACCCACGCACCCTCGCAGCGAACGCCAGAAATTCGGCAACTGACGATTCGCCGTACGCCGGCGCGCCGTCCGGCAGGTAACCCAGCGCGCGCCGCGCCCGCACCGGAGCGCGCACCACGTCGTGACCGCACACCCGGGCCACTCCCGAGGTCGGCCGCAGGTAACCGGCAATCATCCGCATCGTGGTGGTCTTGCCGGCACCGTTCGGCCCCAGTAGTGCCAAAACCTGCCCGGGCACAACGCGCAGGTCGACGCCGGCGACTGCATCAAACGCACCGTAACGCTTCCCCAGCTGCTCGGTTTCGATCATCGGCAATGCAAGGCTACGTCATTGAGTGCCGCAAACTTTAGCAGCATCGACCCGAATCACCCCGCAACCGCTTCTTGCAACGCACGCTCAACTCAAGATGAGAAGGCCCGCGCATGGCGGGCCTTCTCGAACTTGCCGCACTCAGCGATGGTGTCGGCGTGCCTTGCGATGTTCGGGTTTCTTGCGGGCCTCAGGCTTGGCCTTGTCGGCTGGCTTGGCTTCCGCGGCGGGCGGCGCCGCACTAGTCCAAAGCGCGGGATCCAGCGCGGTCAACGGTGCCGATAGACCAGCGGCCTGCTCGGGTGTCTGAGCCGGAGCATCCTCGACCGGCAGGAACACGCGGAACACCTTGTCCTGGTCGTCCGCCGTCGGCATGGAGGCCAACTGGTCGAACATGCGGTGGGTCGTCACATCGTACTTGTAACCGTGCGTGGACGCATACGCCTGCAGGTTGAGTCGCATCTGGCGTACGTTGGCCGCGCCGGTCCAGGTACCTTCGAGTACCTCGCTGGCCGGCATGATCATCGCCCGCACATTGGCGTCCACAATCAGCTGGTTCAGCTTGTCCAGGCTGCCCGGAGCCGGCGCGCCACCGGCGGCGGCAGGCGGTGCCACACTGGAAGCCGATGCCGGCTCACCAGCGCTGGCTCCGGACGCAGGCGCCGTGCTGCTGGCCGAAGCCGGTGCTGCAGCCTCCAGCTCGGCCGCGGTCGGACGCGGCGGCAGGGTAGCCAGGTCGTAACTCTTGCCATCAATCGTGAGCGTGGTGGTGTCGATCGGCACCGCCAAATCGAAAGTGAACTTGCCGTCGCCGAACGCGGTGGCAATGGTGGTGGTCGGACCGGCAGCCTTGACGCCCAGCTTGCCCATCGCCGCCTTGATCTGCTGCATCGCCGTGGCCTTCGCCGAATCGAGATCGTCGACGGTGTAGGGAGCCGTGACCGAGACCAGCAACACGGGCGTGGCCGGGGTGCGGTAGAGGCCCGGATTCATGCCGGTGTAGTCACCGTTGTTGATGCCCGCCAGCATGGTTTGCAGGCCATCCAGCCCGTACTGGATGGTTGTGGCAGGTTCACCGTGGATCCACAACTGGGAATACCTTGCGATCAGGTTCCAGCCATAGTCGACGTCGTATGACCATGTCACCGTACTGACGTTCTGGCGCTGGTTCGGTACGACGGTGATGGTGAACACCTTGTCGGTACCATGCCAGTTGTTGGTGAGGTCCCACACCACCTCGCTCTTGTTGGTGATGTCGATGTTGCCGGACTTGTTCACCAGCGAACCATCGCCGACGGTACCTGGACTGCCCGACCAGTTGATGGTGGCGCCCTGGCCGTAGGCCGGCCCGGACAGCGTGAATTTGGTGGCCGGGTCCTGGGCCGTCAGCTCGCCGCCCGCGTAGTCCTGGAAGCGGCGGAAATTGTTGATCACGTCGTAGATTTGCCGCGGGTTATGACTGATCTGGATCGAGCGATCGATGTGCGCACTGCTGGGCAGGAACAGCGCCACAATCACTGCAAGCACAAACACCATGATCAGGGCGACAACGAATTCGAGCACACGGGTCATGCCAGGGATCTCCGGACAGCTTGTTCGTATGGCTGGCGCCTTTTCCCGCCGGACCCCCCGGCAGGACGCGCGCCACCTTGCAGCAAATGAAAGGCGGATGGTAGCGGCTTCACGGCGTTCGCGCTATTCCCCGCTACCGGTTCCGGTCCTGCGTCACACGATTCCCAATTCCAGAGCTTTCAAAACAGCCCTTGTTCGGTCGCGCACGCCGAGCTTGGAAAGGATGTTGGAAACGTGGTTCTTGACGGTGCCCTCGGCCACCTTCAGGGAGTTGGCGATTTCCTTGTTGCTGAAGCCGCCCGACATCAGGCGCAGGATCTCCGTCTCACGCTCGGTCAAGGGGTCGGGCTGGCCAAGGCTGGTGAACTGGTTCTGGATGCGCCCGATGCCCGCCAATAGCCGCTGCGTCACCACCGGCGCGATCAGCGAGCCACCGCCGGCCACGACTTTCACCGCATCCACCAGCTGTTCCAGCGAGACATCCTTCAGGAGATACCCGCGCGCGCCGGCTTTCAGGCCGGCCAGTACCAGTTGATCATCGTCGAACGTGGTCAGGATGATGGTCGGCGGCACCTTGCCCTGGGCCGCGAAGGCGTTGAGGACATCCAGGCCGCTCTTGCCGGGCATGCGCATGTCCAGCAGCACGACGTCCGGACGGATTTTCGGAATCGCCTCCAGGGCCGCGACGCCATCCACGCATTCGGCGACAACCTCGATGTCCGGCGACAGCTCCAGCAGCGAGCGGATGCCCTGCCGGACCAGCGTCTGGTCGTCCACGAGACAAACCGAAATCATGCGTACTCCCCATCCTGTCGCCAGTGGCGCACGGCTGCGCCCACCAGTGCGCCAATCATGCGCGATTTTCCATCGGCAATGAAGCCTCCAGCGCAAATCCGTGATCACGCGCAGTTTGTATGTCCAGACGGCCACCCAGTTCGGACAACCGCTCGCGCATCCCGTTGAGGCCATTGCCGGCCTTCAACTCATCCGCGCCGCGACCGTCATCGCGCGCCTTCAGCAACAGCATGCCGCCCGCGCCTTCTTCGAAGCGCAACCACAGATTGCGCGCGCGCGCGTGCTTCACGGTATTGGTGATGATCTCCTGCGTGCAACGCAAGAGTACCTGCGCACGTCGCGAGTCGCTGACCGCAAAGCACTGCGGCAATTCGAGGTGCACCTTGAGTCCGGGCACGCCTTCGGTCAGGTCACGCAGCGCAACCGTCAGCTCCAGACCTTCGTCGTCGCGCAGCTCGCTGACCACTTCGCGGACATCCGAGAGCAATTGTTTGGCCGTGGAACGCGCCCGCGAAACATGTTCCGATGCGGCCTCGTTGACAACCAGATGGCCGGCGACTTCCAGATTCAGGCTGAGCGCGGTGAGATGGTGACCGACGAGATCGTGCAATTCGCGCGCAATGCGCATGCGTTCGGAAATCCGGCTGGATTCGGCCAGCAAGGCGCGGGTCGCGCGCAACTCGGAGTTCAGCCGGCGCTGCTCGTCGCGCGCATCCACCTGCTGGCGCGCAACTTCGGAAGCGATGAACACCACCACGGCGAAACCAAGGTACAGGCCAGCCTGCAGTGTTGCGGTGCCCACGTTCATGTTGGGATAGGTAACGGCCATCACCGGAATGCTGGCAACGTTCTGCAACACCAGCCAGGTGATCGCAGCCGGCAACGGCAGCAGCCAAGGCAACACCATGCCCACGACCATCAGCAACATAGCGCCGAGGCCGCTGGCGCTGAACCACGAGATGGCGAGCGCGGCGCAGGTGAGCACCAGCAGGCCAAGCAACTTCACGCCCCAGTAGCGGCGTGAGCCGAGATCGCGGGTCAATACCCAGTACACCACGCCAAACAACACGTAACTGAAAGCCCACAACAGGATGTCGTCGTGGTTTTGTGCGTGCAGTGCGCGCACCAGATGCACGGCGTTGCGCGGCTCGGAGAGGTTGCTCAACATCCAGTCGCGCTGCACCAGCGGCACGCCCACGCAGGCGTACGTGATAAGCCCCGCGTAACGCAGCAGGGACATCGGACTTAAGAATGGGCGCCGCACGCCGCGATCATAGCGCAGGCACCGTGCGACGAACCGCCAGCCTTTAGACCTCGCGCCGGGGTCATGCGATAATTGCGGCTTGAGGGTGGCGCGTGCCGCCGATGACACCGGAACCAGGCCAGCAATGACGCACTCCCCGAACCTGATCCTGCGCGACGTGCACGCCGACGATCTCTCCACGGTACTCGGTCTCAACAACACGGCAGGCGCTTCCATCCTGCCGATGGATGGAGCCCAGCTCGACTGGTTCTACCGTCACGCCGACTATTTCCGGGTCGCCGAAGTGAGCGGCCACCTGGCTGGTTTCCTGATCGCAGTGCGCGACGTCACCCCGCACGCCAGTTCCAACTTCCGCTGGTTCCGCGAACATTGCGATGCATTCGTGTACATCGACCGCGTGGTGGTGGGCGACTTGCACCGCGGTCACGGCCTCGGCCGGATGTTCTACAGCGACGTGCAAAGTTATGCGGAAGTCCGCTCACCCAACCTCGCCTGCGAAGTCTTCCTGGAACCACGCGACGACGTGTCACTGCTGTTCCATGGCACCTTCGGTTTCCACGAAGCCGGCCAGCAGTTGATGCCGGAATCCGGCCGCCGTGCAAGCCTGCTGCTGAAGGAACTGTGCAGCTACCCATTCGTGCGCGACACCTACGCGGGCAGGCTGCCTGCGGTGCCGTGGCTGGCGCCGCGCACGTTGCCGGCTGAACGTCCCGTGCGTGCGGCGGGCCAAGCGTGAACGCGCGCACCGGGGATCCTCAAATCGAAATCCTGGAAGCCGTCGACCTGCGCTTCGGCCAGGTCGGTATTGCCAACGTGCGGGTACGCAACGCCGATCCAGGCGCGCTGCAGCAATCATTGCAACTGCGGGTCCAGGAAGCGCCCGCGTTGTTCGCGCGCGCGCCGGTGGTCATCGACCTGTCTTTCCTTTCTCCGCAACCCACCGCCCACGTGGCGCTGGGCTTGCTCGACGCAGTGCGCGCGACCGGGATGCTGCCGGTCGGCCTCGCCTACGGCGACACCGCCACCGATGAGCTGTCGCGCAGGCTGGGCTTGCCGGTGATCGCCCGCTTCCGCGCCGCCTTCGAACGCGCGGAAGGCGCCAAGGCCACTTCTGAAGCAACGCCAGCCGCACCAGCATCCAACGCTCCGCCGCCCGTCTCGCAACCCGCCGCAACGACATTGCAACAGTTGCAGCCGGTGCGGACCGGTCAACAGGTCTACGCGCAAGGTTCGGACCTGGTGGTGGTGGGCGCGGTTGCCAACGGCGCGGAAGTACTGGCGGACGGCAACATCCACATCTATGGCGCGCTGCGCGGGCGTGCCTTCGCTGGCGCACTGGGCGACACGGCCACGCGCATTTTTTGCAGCGAGTTTCGCGCCGAGATCGTGTCCATCGCCGGCCACTACCGCGTGTTCGAAGACCTGCCGCAGGAATTCGCCGGCCGCGCGGTGCAGATCCACCTTGATCAAGGCACGCTGCAGATCCTGCCGCTGTGACACACCCTGTTCATCGCCCACCCGAATAATCGACGCGGCCTCACCTCACCATTTCTGACCAATTCCGTTCGGAGTATTTCCCTTGACTGAAACCATCGTCATCACCTCTGGCAAGGGCGGCGTCGGCAAGACCACGACGTCCGCCTCGCTCAGCGCCGGACTCGCCCAGCGCGGCCACAAAACCGCGGTCATCGACTTCGACGTCGGCCTGCGCAACCTCGACCTGATCATGGGTT
>DZCM01000004.1 GCA_022730295.1 Rhodanobacter sp.
CTACAGTGTTGCGGCGAGTTCGGTCGCTTGCTTGATCGCGCGCTTGGCGTCGAGTTCGGCGGCCACGTCGGCACCGCCGATCACGTGCACGGTGACACCCGCGGTTTGCAGCTCGTCAGCCAAGCTGCGGTTCGATTCCTGGCCTGCGCAGATGATCACGTTGTCCGCCGCCAGAGTCTGCGGTTTGCCGTCGATCGTGACGTGCAAGCCGGCATCGTCGATGCGTTCGTAAGTCACGCCACCGAGCATCTTCACGCCCTTCGCTTTCAATGCGGCGCGATGCACCCAACCCGTCGTTTTGTTGAGGCGCTTGCCGGGCCTGCCCGCGGTACGTTGCAGCAGCCACACCTCGCGCGGCGATGTTTCCGTATTCGGCTTGCCAAGGCCGCCGCGCTGTTCAAACGTGGTGTCGACACCCCATTCGCGGGTCCAGCGCGCGATGTCGGTGCTGGGCGATGGCGCGTCCTGCGTGAGGAATTCGGCAACGTCGAAACCGATGCCGCCGGCGCCGATGATCGCGACACGCTTGCCAATGGGTTTGCTGCCCGCGATGGCATCGTGATAGCCAAGCACCATCGGATGGTTGGAGCCGGGGATGTGCGGATCGCGCGGAGTGACGCCGGTGGCGACGATCACCGCGTCGAAGCCTTGCGCCTTCATCTTGGCTGCGTCGGCACGTGTGCCGAGTTGGACGTCGACGTTGTGCTCGGTCAGGAGATTCCCCCAGTAGCGCATCGGTTCGGCGTACTCCTCCTTGCCGGGAATGCGTTTGGCCAAATTGAACTGGCCACCAATTTCGTTCGACTGTTCGTACAGCGTCACGGCGTAACCGCGCTGCGCCAGCGTGGTCGCGCAGGCAAGTCCCGCTGGACCGGCGCCAACCACCGCGAATCGCTTTTTCCGCGTGACGGGTGCGTCGACCAGCTCGGTCTCGTGGCACGCACGCGGGTTCATCAGGCACGACGCACGCTTGTTCTCGAACACATGGTCGAGGCAGGCCTGGTTGCAGGCGATGCAGGGATTGATCAGCGCACTGCGGCCATCGCGCGCTTTCGCTACCCAATCGGGATCAGCCAGCAGTGGACGCGCCATCGAGATCATGTCGGCATCGCCGTGCGCCAACACGTACTCGGCCACCTCCGGCAGGTTGATGCGGTTGGTGGTGATCAGCGGGATACCGACCTGCTCCTTCATCCGCCGCGTCACCCAGCTGAAACCCGCCCGCGGCACCGAGGTGACGATGGTGGGAATACGGGCTTCATGCCAGCCGATTCCGGTGTTGACAAGCGTCGCACCGGCCGCTTCGACTTGCTGCGCCAACGCAACGATTTCATCCCAGGCTTGCGCGCGCTCCACCAGGTCCAGCATGGAAAGCCTATAGATGATGATGAACTCGCGGCCCACGGCCTCGCGCGTGCGGCGCACAATCTCGACCGGAAGCCGCATACGATTTTCGACGGACCCGCCCCAGCGATCCGTGCGCTGATTGCTGCGCTCGGCGAGGAACTCGTTGATCAGGTAACCCTCGGAACCCATGATCTCGACGCCGTCGTAGCCGGCGTCCTGCGCCAACTTTGCGCAGCGCGCAAAATCACGGAGCGTGCGCTCGACGCCGCCGCTGCTCAACGCCCGCGGCGTGAACGGCGTGATCGGCGACTTTATCGCAGATGGCGCAACCGACAGCGGGTGATAGCCATAACGACCCGCGTGCAGGATCTGCAGGCAGATGCGCCCGCCTGCAGCATGCACGGCTTCGGTGATGCGCCGGTGCGGGCCAACCTGGAAGCGCGAGGACAGCCGGCTGGCGAACGGCTTCAGCCAACCGCGGATGTTCGGCGAGAAACCGCCGGTCACCATCAGGCCGACGCCCCCGCGTGCGCGCGCGGCGAAATATTCCGCCAGCTTGCCGAAATCGCGCGCGTGGTCTTCGAGGCCGGTGTGCATCGAGCCCATCAGCACCCGGTTCGGCAAGGTGCAAAAGCCGAGGTCGAGCGGCGCGAGCAGGTGCGGGTAGGGCGTGGCGATGGGCGTACTCATTGTGGCGAGCATGCCGTCGCGCGCTGGCCGCGGCAAGTGTGTGGTGCATTATGCTTGCTCGATCTTGTCGACCATCGCGGGGGCGTCGCATGAGTGCATTGCGCAGGTATTGTCTGGTCGTGTTGGTGGCATTGGCGGTATGCGTGTCGCTGGCCGCGGTTGCGGCAACGCCGTTCCAGTTGGATGACTTGCAGAAACTGGTGCGGGTGTCCGATCCGCAATTTTCACCGGATGGAACCCAGGTCGCGATCGTGGTGAAGACGCCGGTGTGGAAAACCGACAAGCACGCCACTGAAGTCGACGTGGTGGATGTCGCCAGCGGCGCCAAGCGCGCACTGACGCATGATCGCGAGCGCGTGTCCTCGCCACGCTGGTCTCCTGACGGCACGCGGCTCGCCTTCCTCGCCAAGGAACCGAAGTCGAAGCACGCACAGATTTACGTCCTGCCGATGGCGGGCGGCGACGCGCAGTGCATCACCGATACCAAGGCAGGCGTGGACGAGTTCAGCTGGAGTCCGGACGGCACGCGCATCGCGTATGTCACGCAAGATCCGCCGCTGAATGAAAAGGCGATCAAGGAACACAATGGCGCGTTCCAAGTCACCGACGGCAATTTCCTGCTGCGCAAGGCACTCGCGCCGTGGCACCTGTGGGTGGTCGACGCGACTGGCGGCAAGCCCACGCGCCTGACCGCGGGCGATTTTTCCCTGCAGACCGATCAGGACAGCGCCACGCCGTTGCGCTGGAGCCACGACGGCAAGTCGATCGTGTTCACGAAGTTCCCGAGCCCGTACTGGGGCCCTTCGTTCCGCTCGGTGATCGCGGAAGTCGCGGCCGACGGCACGGGCAAGCCCGTCACGCTGGTCACTGATGAGGGCGCCAACGATTTCGACTACGCGCCGGATGGCAAGGGGTTTGCGTTTCTGCGCCCGCGCAATGGTGACCAGAACAATGGCAATGCGGTGTACGTGGGCGGCGAGGGCGCGGTGAGCGATGCCACGGCGGCGCTCGCACGCAACTTCAACGGCTACGCTTGGCTGCCCGATGGCAAGGCCTTGTTGTTGTTTGGCCAACTCGGCACGCAGTCGGTGCTGTGGGAACAGCCCGTGCAGGGCGCGGCGCGGGTGCTTGACCTGGACGGCGTGCAAGCGGGTAGTGATGTGAGCGTGGCGAAGAACGGCGCGATCGCCTTCATCGGCGACACAGCGTCGCATCCGAGCGAGCTTTACGTGCTGGCCTCCGCAAACGCGAAGCCGCGGCGCCTGACCGACTTCAATTCGTTCGTGGGCAAGCTTGCGTTGGGTCGCACGGAGGCGGTCGAGTGGACCGGCCCGGGCGGTTTCCACGAAGACGGGGTGCTCACGTATCCGGTCGAGTACCACAAGGGCCGCAAATATCCGCTGGTGCTGGTGATCCATGGAGGCCCGGAGGGCGCATCCACGGTCGGGTTTTCGCCGTTGCCGCAATTGCTTTCGGCCGCCGGGTTCCTGGTGTTCCAGCCGAACTATCGCGGCAGCATAAACCTTGGCGACGCCTACCAGCACGCGATCTATCGCGATACCGGTGAAGGCCCCGGCAAGGACGTGATGGCAGGATTGGCGGCGGTTGAAAAACTTGGCATCGTCGACACCCAGCGCATTGGCGTATCCGGCTGGTCCTACGGCGGTTACATGACGACCTGGTTGACGGGTCACTACGACAACTGGAAGGCCGCGGTCTCCGGCGCGGCACTCACCGATTGGGTGATGGATTACACGATTTCCTACTACCAGACGGGTGACGTGTACTTTTTCGGCAACACGCCGTGGAGCAGCGCGGGCTGGGATATCTGGCGGCAACAATCGCCGATTACCTATGCGCGCAACGTGAAGGCGCCGACCCTGATCATGGGCGACGTCGGTGATTCCAACGTGCCGTTGGTCAACAGCTACGAGTGGTACCACGCGCTGCGCGACAATGGTGTGCCGGTGGAATTCTGGGCCTATCCGGCCGACACGCATTTTCCGGCGGATGTCGTGCAGCAGACCGACATCTTCCGGCGCTGGGTGGGCTGGATGACGCAACATTTGCGATGAACGGCACGCTTGTACCGCGCACATCAATGCACCGTATTGTCACTGATTGACCGGCAGAGGGAACATCGACATGGGTAAATTTGCGCGAACCTGGGCGCTGATGGGAGCGTCGTGGCGGATGCTGATGCAGGACAAGCGCCTGATCGTTTTCCCGGCGATTTCCGGCGTGGTGCTCCTGCTGCTGATCGTGTTGTTCGCGGTGCCGGTCATCCTCAGCCGCGGTGTCCACGCGGCCGCGCCGGTGCACGCATCGCCGCAGATGTACCTCGGCGCGTTCGTGTTCTATTTCCTCGCGTACTTCGTGATCTTTTTCTTCAACTCGGCGCTGATCGCGTGCGTAATGAAGCAAATCGATGGCGAGCAGCCGACCGTCGGTTTCGGCTTGGCCTTCGCGTGGCAGCGCTTGCCGCAAATTTGCGGTTGGGCCTTGCTTGCGAGCAGCGTTGGCATGTTGCTGCGCATGCTTGAAGAGAAGGTGGGAATCATCGGGCGCTTCGTGATCGGTTTGCTCGGCATGGCGTGGTCGGTGACCTCGTTCCTGGTCGTGCCGGTGCTGGTCGCCGAGGGTACGGGGCCCATCGACTCCTACAAGCGTTCGGTGCAGTTGTTGAGGCAGACCTGGGGCGAGCAAATCATCGGCAACGTGGGCTTCGGCCTGATCTTCGCGTTGTTCGGACTGGTCCCGGCGATGATCCTGATCTTCCTGGCGGCACTCGGTGGCACGGCGGCGTTCTTCGTGGCTGGCGCGATCGTGTTGGTGTGGCTGGTCCTGCTCGGTCTAATTCAATCCACCCTGCAGACGATTTACCAAGCTGCCATTTACTGTTATGCATCGACCGGTGATGCGCCGGCGGGATTCGACAATCAAATGGTCGCCTCGGCGTTTCGTGAAAAAACCCAGCGTCGCTGGTTCTGACGCGTGCATCGCGGTGGCCGATCGGAGGGAATATGAGCGTGGGTCCGCACGCGGTGCTGGCGTTCTGGTTTGACGAAGCCACACCCGCGCAACACTTCAGGAAAGATCCGGAGTTCGATGCCGCAATCCGTACGCGATTTGCGGATACCCACTCCGCGGCGGCGCGCTGTGAATTGTCGGCGTGGCGCGATACAGCGGAAGGGCGCCTCGCCGAGATCATCGTGCTGGACCAGTTCTCGCGAAACTTGTTCCGTGACGATGCTCGCGCATTTGCGGCGGACTCGTTGGCGCTGGTGCTGGCGCAGGAAGCCATCCGTGCCGGTGTGGATCGCGAGTTGCCACCAGCGCGGCGCGCCTTCCTGTACATGCCGTTCATGCACTCGGAATCGCGCGCGATCCACGTCGACGCGGAGCGCCTGTTCCGGCAACCCGGGCTTGAGCACAACTACGACTTCGAGCTGAAGCACAAGGCGATCATCGACCGCTTTGGCTGTTACCCGCATCGCAATTCGGTCTTGGGACGGACCGCGAGTGCCGAAGAAGAGGCATTCCTGAAGGGGCCGGGTGCGTCGTTCTGATACGGACGAATCGATTCAGTCTTGCCGGGCCCCGCGTTTGCGCGTGAGCCAGCCGATGCCAACCACGCTGATCACGAGCACGGCGCCCACTGCATAACGCGCCGGGTCGTGCGCATCGAACCACTTGTCGACCAGATGGTCGTGGGTAAGCATGCGTGCGGCCGTCCATGCAATCGCACCGGCGCCGATCAGGATGATCATGGGGAACCGCTCGATCAAGCGCATCAGCCGGGTCGCCCCCCATACCACTAGCGGCACGCTCACCAACAATCCCGTCACCACCAGGCCTAAATGGCCGCCGGATGCGCCGGTGATGCCGAGTACGTTGTCGAGTCCCGTCAATGCATCGGCCGCCATGATGGTGAAGATCGCACCCCAGAACCCCCGCGCAGCTTGGGATTCATGGGTTTCCGTGTCGTTGTGCTTCAGCAGCCGCCATGCAATCGGAATCAGCAGCAGGCCGCCGGCCAACATCAGACCCGGGATTTTCAGCAGCCAGATCACGCCGGCCGTCATCGCTACCCGCACCAGAATCGCGCCCGCGGTGCCCCAGAAGATCGCTCGGAACTGGTGATCGCGCGGCAGGTTGCGAGCCGCAAACGCGATCACGATGGCGTTGTCGCCAGCCAACACGAGGTCGATCACGATGATCGAGGCGAGTTCGCTCCAGAACGTGGCATTCAGCGGGTTTTGGAAAACGGCTTCGATCAGGGGCATTCGCGGTGTTCCTGCTGGACGGACTATCACACTCACGAATCGCCGGGCGATGCGTGGATGTCGAAAGTCTCGCGCGCGGAATCTGTCTGACCGCGGTGGTAACCGGGACGTTTTGGGTCCGTGCTGACGATTGCCACGCGAACCCAACAGGCATGGGTTCGGTGCTACTCCCTTTCGGGTGCCGCACATTGTGGTGGCCTGTGACCGCGGAGGTCAAGCGATCGCGCCGCCATTGCAGGCGGATGCCCGCACGGATTGCACCGGCGCCTCTGGCACAATAGGCGGCTGTCCTACGCCACTCCGAAGGCAAGCAGCCCATGAGCACATCCGACATCCGATCCGCCACACGCCCGGCGCCTGACCAACCGCTGGCCGACGTCGCCGACTATGTCCTCGACTATCGGATCGAGTCGCCGGAAGCCTATACGACCGCGCGCTACATGCTGATGGATGCGCTGGGTTGTGCGATGCTCGCAATGAAGTTTCCGCAGTGCGTGAAGCATCTTGCGCCGATCGTGCCGGATGCGACGCTTGCGCGCGGCGCGCGGGTACCGGGTACCGCGCTGGAACTCGATCCCGCACAAGCCGCCTTCTGCATTGGCACGCAGATCCGCTGGCTGGATTTCAACGACACCTGGCTGGCTGCCGAATGGGGCCATCCGTCCGATAACCTCGGCACCATCCTTGCCGTCGCTGATTGGTGTTCGCGGAAGTCTGAGCGCGAAGGCGGCAAGCCGCTGACGATCCGCGACGTGTTGCATTGGGCCATCAAGGCGCACGAAATCCAGGGCTGCTACGCCTTGAAGAACTCGTTCAACCGCGCGGGCATGGACCACGTGATCTTGGTGCGCCTCGCATCGACAGCGGTGGCGACCGCGATGCTTGGCGGCAATCGCGAGCAGGTGATCACGGCCGTGTCGAACAGTTGGATCGACAACGGCGCGTTGCGCACCTATCGGCATGCGCCGAACACGGGACCGCGCAAGAGTTGGGCCGCAGGCGATGCCTGTCGGCGAGCGGTGGTGCACGCGTTGAACGCCATCGATACCGATGAACCGAGCTACCCGTCGGCATTGAGTGCGAAGACCTGGGGTTTCTACGACGTCGCCTTCGGCGGCAAACCGTTCGAGTTCGAGCGGCCGTTCGGCAGCTACGTGATGGAAAATGTCTTGTTCAAGATCTCGTTCCCGGCCGAGTTTCACGCGCAGACTGCAGTAGAGTGCGCGATGCAGTTGCATCCGGATGTGAAGGATCGCATCGGCGAGATCGAGCGAATCGAAATCGAAACCCAGGAGGCCGGCGCACGCATCATCGACAAGACGGGCCCGCTCGCCAACTACGCCGACCGCGATCACTGCATCCAGTACATGGTGGCAGTGCCGCTGATCTTCGGGCGCCTTGTTGCCGACGATTACAGCGACGCCGTCGCCGCCGATCCGCGTATTGACGCGCTGCGTTCCAGGATGACGGTGCGCGAAAATCCGCAGTTCACCAGGGATTATTTCGATCCCGACAAGCGCTACATCGGCAACTCGGTGCAGGTGTTTTTCCGGGATGGAAGCTCGACACAAAAGGTCTCGATCGATTACCCGATCGGCCATCGACGCCGACGCGACGAAGGTATCCCGGTGTTGAAATCCAAGTTCCAGAAAGCTCTGGCTGGTTATCTGAACAGGACGCAAGTCGATGAAATAACGCGTATTTGTGAAAATGAAAGTCTGCTGGACGCGATGCCGGTATCGGACTTCATGCGCTTGTTCGTGCGCGGCTGAGCTTTACATGAACAGGGCTTCACGGTGGCAAGCTGAAATGTTTGTTTTTTGCTAAACTACCGCCGCCGTCACGGAGTGAGTCGCCTCAGGGGACTGGTCCGTGTACTGTTGCAGTCAGGAATCACGGCGTCGCATCATCTTGGTATGACGCTGCAAGAATCAACAACGAGGAGACTCTTCGATGAAACGTAACGGCTTGTTCGCGGTCATCGCGCTGGCGCTTGGGACGATGGGTGTAGTGTCGGTCGCCCAGGCTCAGGACACGGGTGCAGCTGCAACCACGGGTAGCTTGACGAACCCGAATTACAGCAATTGGTACATTGTGCCGCGCATCGGCGTGGTGTTCGGCGACAGCGATCGTCAAGTCCAGGCTGATCCGGTCTACGGTCTTGGCGTCGGTTTCTGGGTAAATCCGAGCTTCACCATGGATTTGGAAGCCACGTCGGACAACGCCGGCTACAAGTCGTCCTCCACGCGCGCCGGCAAGCAATGGGAAACCCTGGGCTTGGACGTCGCAGGCCGTTGGTACTTCCTTGCGCCGACTGCACAGTGGCGTCCCTACATCATGGCCGGTGTCGGCGCGTGGCGTCACGCTGCGGTGTCCGGCCAGACCGGCTGGGGCCCGGGCGTGACGGCCGGCGTGGGCGTGCTGTACAACGTCAGCGACCGCGTCGCCCTGCGTGGCGAGCTCGCCGCACGCTGGTACCGCGACACCCAATCCTCCGAAGCCACCGGCTTCACGCCATGCTGCAACAAGACTTCATGGGTGGATGCACTGGCGACCTTGGGCGTCGTGATCAACATGAGCCACCCGGCACCGCCGCCGCCGCCGGTGACCCCGCCGCCGCCGCCGCCGCCGCCGGTTGTCCCGCCGCCGCCGGCCCAGCACGTGGTCGTCGACCTGCGTGGCGTGAACTTCAAGTTCGATCGTCCGCGTACCGGCGAGAAGAACATCGGCCCGACGCTGATGGCACCGGCATCCGATTCGCTGGCAATCCTCGATCAGGCGGTCGACACCTTGAACCGCTATCCGGACGTCAAGATCCAGATCGACGGTTACACCGACTCCATCGGTACCGAAAAGTACAACCAGGGCCTGTCCGATCGTCGTGCGAACATCGTCGACGCCTACCTGATTGCACACGGCATCGATGCCAGCCGCATCACCTCGGTCAAGGGCTTTGGCGAGAACGATCCGGTCGATACCAACAAGACCAAGGAAGGCCGTCAGCGCAATCGTCGCGTCGAGTTCAAGGTTGAACAGCCGGGCGGCGGCATGTAATTCGCTTGTGGATGGAGCCAGCGTTGCTGGTGAAATCCGGATTTACAAGGAAGCCCGGCGCAAGCCGGGCTTCTTTTTTGGGAGGCATGCCGGTGCATGACCATCTGGTGCAGTGAATGCGTGATCGCGACCGGTCGACGGGAGCGCTGCCGGCGCGTACGCCAGTCGCGGCTAGTGCCCCCCGCGGGCCGTGCCATGGGGTCGCGCGTGCACTTTCGCGCATGGGGTACTGCTCACGCAGCAAAGCAGAGCAGCTGGTGCGCGCCGGACGCGTCGCCTTGAATGGTGTCGTCGTGCTTGACCCCGAGATGCCGGTCGTGGATGGAGCCGACGGGCTGACGGTCGACGGCCGCGATGTGGGTGCGTGTGAACGTGTCTATATCGCGATCAACAAGCCGCGCGGGCTGGTGGTGAGTGCCAGGGACGAGCGCGGGCGGGATACAGTGTATTCGTTGCTCGGCGATGCCGACTTGCCGTGGTTGGCACCAGTTGGCCGACTCGACCAGGCCAGCGAAGGACTGCTGTTGTTGAGCAATGATCCCGCATGGTCTGCGCGCATCATCGAACCGTCCGCACACATCGACAAAACCTATCGGGTGCAAGTGCAAGGGGTGCCGAGCGAGGCAACGCTGCAGCAATTGCGCGAAGGCGTGCGTGATCGTGGGGAACTGTTGATGTCTCGCACGGTGTGCCGCGTCGGCGGTGGTGACAAGAATACCTGGCTCGAAATCGTGTTGGCTGAGGGCCGGAACCGGCAGATCCGGCGCATGCTGGCGGCCTATGGGCACGATGTGCTGCGCCTGTTGCGCGTGGCAATTGGTGGCCTGCCGTTGGGTGAGTTGC
Organism: Rhodanobacter sp.; assembly: GCA_022730295.1. Taxonomy (GTDB): domain Bacteria; phylum Pseudomonadota; class Gammaproteobacteria; order Xanthomonadales; family Rhodanobacteraceae; genus 66-474. The sequence continues at coordinate 10,221 of DZCM01000004.1, forward strand.
CCAAGGGGGGGTGGCGTCACCTCACGGCGACGGAAGTGTCGACGTTGGCCATCGGCGCCGCCGCCCGAAGCGACTCTGGCTAGTTGTTGCGCGAGGCGGATGTGCGCTGGCCGCCAGGGTTCAGCCAGTGAGCAAGCCCGTTGCGCGCCCGACCTTGGTGAACGCCGCGAGCGCGCGATCGAGGTGATCGCGAGTGTGGGCCGCGCACATCTGGGTGCGGATGCGGGCCTGGCCTTGCGCCACGACCGGGAAGAAAAAGCCGATCGCATAGATGCCTTCTTCAAGCAGGCCCGCGGCCACGGCCTGCGCGAGCTTGGCGTCGTGGGTCATCACCGGCACGATCGGGTGGTTGCCAGGTTTGATCTCGAAGCCCGCTTTTGTCATCGCCTCGCGAAAGTAGCGGGTGTTCGCGTGCAGCCTCTCGCGCAGGTCACCGGCCTCGTCCAGCATTTTCAGCACCTCGATCGAGGCGGCAACCAGCGCCGGCGGCAGCGAGTTCGAAAACAGGTACGGGCGCGAACGCTGCCGCAGCATGTCGATGATCTCGCGGCGGCCGGTGGTGAATCCGCCGGCTGCGCCACCCAGTGCCTTGCCCAGCGTGCCGGTGAAGATGTCGATCTTGTCCATCACGTCGTGGACTTCGGCCGAACCGCGTCCGGTCTTGCCGAGGAAACCGGTGGCGTGGCACTCGTCGATGTGCACCAGGGCGTTGTATTTCCTTGCGAGTGCCGTGATCTGGTCGAGCGGCGCGACCACGCCGTCCATCGAGAACACGCCGTCGGTGGAAATCAGCTTGGTGCGCGCGCCCGCGGCATCGGCAGCCCGCAATTGTTTTTCCAGATCGGCCATGTCACCGTTGGCGTAGCGGAATCGCCTGGCCTTGCACAGGCGCACGCCGTCGATGATCGAGGCGTGGTTGAGCGCGTCGGAAATGATCGCGTCGTCCTCGCCCAGCAGCGGTTCGAACAAACCGCCGTTGGCGTCGAAGCAGGCGGCGTAAAGGATGGCATCGTCGGTGCCGAAGTAAGTGGCGAGGTCGTGCTCAAGTTGTTTGTGCAGGTCCTGCGTGCCGCAGATGAAGCGGACGGACGCCATGCCGAAACCGTGCGTGTCCAGGGCCTTCTTCGCGGCCTCGATCAGGCGCGGGTGATCCGCCAGACCCAGGTAGTTATTTGCACAGAAATTCAATACCTTGCGGCCATCTTGCAAGGTAATTTCGGCCGATTGCGGGGAGCTGATGACGCGCTCCTCCTTGTACAGGCCGGAGTCGCGAATGGCCGTGAGCTCGGCGGCGTAGCGGTCTTGCGTGGCGTAGGTCATGACAGTTCCTTCAGGTCCAGGCGCACACGACTTTGCCGCAGTTGCCCGACGCCATCAGGTCGAAGCCCCGCTGGAAGTCGTCGATGGCAAGCTGGTGGGTCAGCGCCTTCTGCAGCGGGAACCCGGTAAGCAGCATCTGGGTCATCTTGTACCAGGTCTCGAACATGCGGCGGCCGTAGATGCCTTGCACGGTGAGGCCCTTGAAGATCACCTTGTCCCAGTCGATGCCGCTGCCGTTCGGCAGGATGCCGAGCAGGGCAACCTTCCCGCCGTGGTACATCACGTCCAGCATGCCGTTGAAGGCCTGCGGATTGCCGCTCATCTCCAGACCCACGTCGAAGCCTTCCATCTGCAGGTCGCCCAACACGTCACGCAGCGACTGGTTCTTCACGTTCACCACGCGCGTCGCCCCCATGTCGGCGGCGAGCTTCAGGCGATAATCGTTGACATCGGTGACGACCACGTTGCGCGCGCCGACGTGGCGCGCAATGCCGGCGGCGATCACGCCGATGGGGCCGGCGCCCGTGATCAGGACATCCTCGCCGACCAGGTCGAATTCGAGTGCGCAGTGCGCGGCGTTGCCGTACGGGTCGAAAAACGCGGCCAGTGAGGACGGGATCTGGTCTGGCACCGGCCACAGGTTGGACTGTGGCATCGCGATGTATTGCGCGAAAGCGCCGTTGCGGTTGACGCCGATGCCGACCGTGTGCGGGCACAGGTGCGGGCGTCCGGCGCGGCAGTTGCGGCACATGCCGCAGGTGATGTGGCCCTCGGCGGACACGCGCTGGCCGACATGGTAGCCGCGCACTTCGCTGCCCAGCGCAACGATCTTGCCGACGAATTCGTGACCGATCACGAGGCCGGGTTTGATCACGCGTTGCGACCACGCATCCCAGTTGTAGATGTGCAGGTCGGTACCGCAAATGGCGGTCTTTTCGACCTCGATCAGGACATCATTGTGGCCATATTCCGGCACCGGCACCTCGTCCATCCAGATGCCCTTTTCGGCGGTTCGCTTGACCAGTGCACGCATCATGTTCGGCATTGCAGTCGCCCTGTACGGTGGATATTCCGGCCATTATAGGCTGGCAGCACAAACCGGCGATTGGCGCACACCCCATACAATCCGGACATGTCGCCATCCGCCGCCACGATCGACCAGCGCCCACCCGCGATTTTCCTGACGGGTCCCACCGCCAGCGGCAAGACCGCGCTGGCGTGTGCCTTGGCCGATCGGTTCCCGGTCGAGCTGGTCAGCGTGGACTCGGCGCTGGTCTATCGCGGACTCGACATCGGCGCGGCCAAGCCGGACGCGGCAACCCTGCGCCGCCACCCGCACGCGCTGATCGACATTCGTGACCCATCCGACCCGTACTCGGCGGCGATGTTCCGCGAGGATGCCTTGCGCACGCTGCACGAGATCAACGAGCGGGGCAGGGTGCCTTTGCTGGTCGGTGGGACCGGACTGTATTTTCGGGCGCTGGAGCAGGGCCTTGCGCCGATGCCGTCGGCGCAGCCGGAAATCCGCGCGCGCCTGCAGGCTGAAGCGGGTCGCGATGGCTGGCCGGCCTTGCATGCGCGGCTTGCGCAGATTGATCCGGTGGCCGCCGCGAGGATCCGGGCGAACGATGCACAGCGGATCCAGCGGGCCCTGGAAACCATCGAGTCGACTGGGCAGTCATTGACTGAATTGCACACGGCCGCGCGAGTATCGGCACGCATCCCGTTCCGGGTTCTGAAACTGGCCCTGGTTCCCGCCGATCGAGCCGAATTGCGCGAGCGCATTGCGCGCCGTTTCGACGTAATGCTCGCGGCCGGTTTTCTCGCCGAAGTGAAACGCCTGCGGGCGCGCGCAGATTTGTCGCCCGACTTGCCGGCGCTGCTCGCAGTCGGTTACCGACAGGCATGGGAGTACCTTGATGGAGCGTGCGACGAAGCCGTGTTCCGACAACGCGCGATCGACGCCACCCGCCAGCTGGCCAAGCGCCAGATGACCTGGTTGCGCGGTGAACTCGATGCGCGGACATTCGACCCGGATTGCGCGCCCGGCGCGGCGGTTGCCACCGCCATCGCACTGTTCCTGGGTTGTTGAAAACAACCAGATTTCCGGCAATCTGCGTTACCATGCTGGTCCGCGATAAAAGAAGCGGTAACCCCGCCACGGCCGTTGGGAGGCCGAGACCATGTCGAAGAGTCAATCGTTGCAGGATCCGTTCTTGAATGCCCTGCGTCGCGAGCGTGTGCCGGTCGCGATTTATCTCGTCAACGGCATCAAATTGCAGGGCGTGATCGAATCCTTCGATCAGTTCGTCGTGCTGTTGCGCAATCAGGTCAGCCAGATGGTGTACAAGCACGCCATCTCCACCGTGGTGCCGAGCCGCGCCGTCAAGATCGGTGCCGAGGACGCGGCCGATGCGGACGCGGCTGATGCGGACGCCGCCGCCGAAATTCCGGCGCAGGACTAGCCCCTGTTCGAACGCGAGAAACGTGGCGAGCGTGCGTTGCTGGTGTTGCCCTACACCGGCAACCGTATCGTTGCGCGGCGCGCGCAGGAATTCACCGAACTTGCGAAATCCGCCGGCGCGGACGTGCTCGGCAGCGTGCAGGCGCGCATTGCGGCGCCCAATCCGAAGTTCTACATCGGCACCGGCAAGGCCGATGAAGTGCTGGAAATGGTGCGTGCGCTCGGCGCCGACGTGGTGCTGGTCGACCACGCGCTGACGCCGGTGCAGGAACGCAATCTCGAGAAGCACCTTTCCGCACGGGTGATCGACCGTGCCGCATTGATCCTCGACATCTTCGCGCAGCGCGCGCAGTCGCACGAAGGCAAACTGGAAGTCGAACTGGCGCAACTCAAGCACATGGCCACGCGGCTGGTGCGCGGCTGGACCCACCTTGAACGTCAGCGCGGCGGCTCGATCGGCCTGCGTGGGCCGGGTGAAACCCAGCTCGAAACCGACCGCCGCCTGTTGCAAAAGCGCGTGGAGCAGTTGCAGAAGCGCATCGACAAGGTCGGCGTGCAGCGCGGCCAGCAACGCCGCGCGCGCCTGCGCAACACGTTGCCGCGCGTGGCGCTGGTCGGTTACACCAACGCCGGCAAGTCGACACTCTTCAATGCGATCACGCGTGGCACGGTGTATGCCGCGGACCAGTTGTTCGCGACGCTCGATCCCACCGTGCGGCGGCTGGATGGCTTGGCCAGCGGCCCTGCCGTGCTCGCCGACACCGTGGGTTTCATCCGCGAATTGCCCCATGACCTCGTGGCCGCATTTCGTGCCACCCTGTCCGAAGCGCGTGACGCCGACCTGCTGCTGCATGTGATCGACGCTGCGGATCCCGAGCGCGACACCCTCGTCGACGTGGTCAACAGCGTGCTGGATGACATCGGCGCGGGTGGCGTGCCGCAGCTCAAGGTGTATAACAAGATCGACTTGCTGGCGGGCGATGACACCGAGGATGCAGCACCGGATGCCAGTGCCGATTCACGTTTGGTATCTCCCCGCGTCGATCGAGTTGCCGATGACGTGCCATCGGCAGTTTGGTTGTCGGCGGCGCGTGGTGACGGACTGGAGCTGCTGCGGCAGGCGATCGGCGCACGCCTCTCCGGCAACCGCGTACACGCCGAACTGCGCTTGCCGCCGCAGTCCGGCCGCCTGCGTGCACGCCTGATCGAACTCGGTGCGGTCAAATCCGAGCAGTACGATGAACACGGCTGGCTCCTCGATATCGACGCGCCGCGCGAACTGCTGGCACCACTGGCCGGCTCGGCGTGCGGCGATGACGTGCAGTTGCTGCGCGACTGGCTGCAGGTGTCCTGAACCAGGTTCGGAGCTGTTGCTCTGGTAGAATTCACCGTTTGCGCTGACCGCAGCGCACCCCCCCCTGAGCCAGCGAGGCGGTAACGCGATGCCCTGGAAGGAACCCGGCGAAAAACCGAGCGAACCCAGCGCTCGTCCACCGCGGGATCGTGAGCCGCGTGGCCAAGGGCCGTGGGGCGGGCAGGGTGACCGCCGAGGTCCCGATCTCGAGGCGTGGCTGCGCAACGGGCGGCGCAAGTTGGGGCCATTCGGGCGCGGGCCGCTCGGTACGCTGGCGCTGATCGTGCTGGTCGTGGTGTTATGGTTCCTGATCGGCGGCTGGACCGTGATCGGCGGGCAACAGGTGGGCGTGCTGCTGCGCTTCGGGCGCTTGCAGGCTGTGTTGCAGCCGGGTTTCCACCTGCGCTTGCCGCCGCCGATCGATCGCCTGCAGACGCTCGATATGGGGCAGCCGCGTACCGTGAGCGACCAGACGCGCCTGCTCACCGCTGACGGTCAGCTGGCGATGGTCGATTATTACGCGCGGTATAAGATCACCAACGTGCGCGATTTCCTGTTCGCCAATCGGGATGGCGAAGATGCCATTCGCAATGCGGCCACGGTGGCGGTGCGGGTGGCGGTGGGCACGCACTCGCTGCAACAACTGCTGGAGCACGATGGCGACGACCTCACCGGTGCCATCACCCGGCGCCTGCAGGCCGTGACCGGCGCCGAGGCGCTTGGCGCGCATGTCGTCGAGGCGGGCATCCAGAGCGTGGGCGTGCCAAACGAGGTCAAGCCTGCATTCGATGACATCGCCAAGGCGCATGAAGATGCCAAGTCGGCGCAGGCGACGGCAACTGCCGGTGTCGCTCGCGACAAGGTGCAGGCACAAGCACGGGCCGCCGCGATCAAGGCAGACGCGGCGACATACCGTGACAGCGCGGCGGCGGTTGCGAAGGCCGATGTCGCGCGTTTCCAGCAGGTGCTCGCGCAATATCAGGCAGCCCCGCAGGTGACCAGGCACCGTCTGTGGCTGGATACCATGCAGGACGTACTTTCACATAACCATGTCGTCATCAACAGCGGTTCGGGCAACGTGATCGTGCAATTTCCCGCACGCGCATCGACGGTCGCGGTGCCGGCAACCGTTGCGCCCGCGCCGGCGGCCACGGCCGCGATGCCGGTGACGTCGGGTCCCGCGTTGCAAGGGGATGGTGCATGAAGTACCTGATCCCCGTTGCCATCATCGTGCTCGCCCTGCTGGGCGCCAACGGCATCTACGTAGTCAGCCAGGGACACGCGGTCGTGCTGACCCGCTTCGGGCACGTCGAAGCCATCGGCGTCGGCCCGGGGCTGCACGTCAAATTGCCATTCCTAGAGCACGTCAGCACCTACGACACGCGTTCGCTGCTGTTGCAGTCGCAGCCCGGCGACTACAAGACCGCCGATGGCGAAGCGGTGCGTGCCGGCTTCTTCATGCGCTGGCGCGTGGCAGATGCGAATGTCTACTTCAACGCGACGCAGGCCGACGAACTGCAGGCCGACCGGCAGATGACACCCGTCGTCGCCGCCGCGCTGCGCAAACAGATCGCCAGGCACTCTACTTCTGAACTGCTGGCGGCCGATGGCGGGCCGATCGACGCCGCGTTGCGCGCGGCGGTGGCCGCGGAGTTGCGGCAGCGGCTTGGCGTGACGGTACTGGCGGTTGGTATTCGCCGCATCATGCCACCCGAGAGCACCTTGCCGACTGTGTACAAACGCATGACGACCGCAGCCAAGGCGCAGGCCGATGCGATCCGCGTCGAGGGCAAGACCGCCGCCGCGACAATTCGTGCCAAGGGCGACGCGGCCGACGCAGATGTACTGGCAGCCGCCGACAAGCTGGCCGCGATCGATCGCGGGCAGGGCGATGTCGCTGCGACCAAGGTGTATGCGCAGGCGTCCGCGCAGGATCCGCAATTCTTCCGTTACTGGAGCACCCTCAACACCTGGCGCAAGACCTTCAGTGGCGGAGGCGCGGTAGTGGTGCTCGGCAAGGATTCGCCTTTCATGCGGGTCATGGATGAAGGCGCGGCAAGCAGGCCCGCCGACAAGAAGCATTGATTGGCAAGGCCCCAACCGGCACACACATCGAAGCGAGAAAATCGAAAATGGGACAGTCAGTAGTCATTCTTGGTGCCCAGTGGGGCGACGAAGGCAAAGGCAAGATCGTCGACCTGCTGACGCAGGATATCGGCGCCGTGGTGCGTTTCCAGGGAGGCCACAACGCCGGTCACACGCTGGTGATCAAGGGCAAGAAGACCGTCCTGCATCTAATCCCTTCGGGCATCCTGCGCGATGGCGCGCTGTGCCTGATCGGCAATGGCGTGGTGCTGTCGCCCGCTGCATTGCGGCAGGAAATCGGCGAACTGGAAACCAGCGGCATCGATGTGCGTTCGCGCCTGAAGATTTCCCCCGCGACGCCGTTGATCATGCCGTACCACATCGCACTGGACCAGGCGCGCGAGAAGGCTGCCGGCGCCGGTGCCATCGGTACCACCGGGCGCGGCATCGGTCCTGCGTATGAAGACAAGGTTGCGCGTCGAGGCGTGCGCGTCGCCGACTTGAGTTATCCGAAGGAACTTGCGGAAAAATTGCGCGAGGTGATGGACTACCACAACTTTGTGCTGACGAATTACCTGCACGCCGATGCGGTCGATTACCGGAAAACGCTGGACGATGCGATCGCGTTTGGCGAGTACGTCGAGCCGATGAAGTCCGACGTCGCCGGGATCCTGCACGACCTGCGCCGCAACGGCGAGCGCGTACTTTTCGAAGGCGCGCAAGGTGCATTGCTCGACATCGACCACGGCACCTATCCCTACGTCACCTCGTCCAACACCACTACCGGCGGCGCGCTCGCCGGTGCCGGTGTCGGCGCGGACTACATCGACTACGTGCTCGGCATTGCCAAGGCCTATGCCACGCGCGTGGGCGGCGGGCCGTTTCCGACGGAACTCGACGATGCAGTCGGGCAGAGCATCCGCGATCGCGGTCAGGAGTACGGCGCTTCCACCGGTCGCCCACGTCGCTGCGGCTGGATGGATATCGTGGCGCTCAAGCGCGCGGTGCTGATCAATGGCATCTCGGGTTTGTGCATCACCAAGCTGGACGTGCTCGACGGCATGGAAAAATTGAAGGTGTGCATCGCCTACGAATACCGCGGCAAGCGCACCGAATACGCGCCGCTGGATGCCGAAGGCTGGAAGGAATGCACGCCCGTGTACCTGGAGTTCCCGGGCTGGAGCGAATCCACCCACGGCGTCACCGAGTGGGACAAGTTGCCACCGGCTGCGCGCGCCTACCTGCGCGCGTTGGAAGAACTCGCCGGCTGCCCGCTTGCGATTGTTTCCACTGGTCCCGACCGCGACGCCAACATAGTGTTGCGCGATCCTTTTGGAGCCACCGAATAACCTGCGACGTGTCGCAGCATCCCCCCGGCGCGTTGCGCCGACCCCTCCGTGCCGAAGGGGGTAAGTACATCCCACTTCGACGCGAAGGGGGTGAACGAAGCTCGGTTATCTTCCGCCGCGGTACGAAGCGAGCTTGTCTTCCCGCTTCGGCACGAAGGGCGGAGCGGAGCGAACGCGCGCGAAGCGCGGCAAGGGGGATGGCTTGCACTTGCGCCGAGAATCGACCATGACCGCCACCTGGCTCGTCCAACGCAGCGCCGATCCGCGCCTCCCGGTACGCATCGCCATCGAGCAGGATGGTCGAGTGTTGTTCGCGGTGCGCGCCAAGGCTGCCTGGCCCGGTGCAGGGACGCAGGTGTTCTGCCTGCGCGAGCGCGACTTCGATCCAGCGGAATCGCTGGAAGAAGTCGAACGCGTGCCGGTGGCGCATCTCGCGCGGCTGGGCCGCAAGCTGTCGGTCACGCTGGATCGCGCGCAGCGCAAGCGTTGCGAATTCCTGATCCTGGAAAAACCGCGCAAGGACGGCGGCACCTACGAGCAGGTGTTCTTCCGCACCGAGATCGCGGTGCGCGCACACAAGTCCAGCAAGTATGCAGAGCTTTCGACACGCCACGGCGACGACATGCAAGTCGTGATCGACAGCATGGAACGTTACGCATGGGCATTTCCCGGCGCCAGCGTCCGCAAACGCAAGTTGCCGGTGGGCGACTACGCCCTGATCCACGACGAGCGCCCGCATGCGATCGTCGAGCGCAAGACCCTCGCCAACCTGCTTGGTGACTTTTCCGAACTCAAGGGCTTGCACCAACAACTGGCGGAACTTTCCGCGTGGCCGCACGCCGCGCTGGTGATCGAAGCCCAGTACGCCGATTTCGGCAATCCCGCGAAGATCGGCCAATGGCCGGCTGCGCACTTGTTGCGCGTTCTTGGTGAGCTGCCGGCCTTGTTCCCGAACGTGCAGTGCGTCTTCGCCGGCAACCGCAAGCTTGCCAACGTTTGGGTGCAGCGCTGGTTTGCCGCCTTGCACGCCGCCAATCACCAGCCGCGCTTGCCACAGGTCGCGGAAACCGTGGCGCGCTACGATGCGGGCGACAACGGCGGTGGTTTGGATGTCCGCATCCGCCTGGCCGCGCTGCACGAGCTTCCGGATGGATTTCCCGTCAAGCTGCTGCGCAAGCAGATTCCAGAAGCGAAACCGGAACGCATCAAGCGCATCATCGACCAATTGCGTAGCGAAGGCCGCCTGCGCGCAAAAGGGCGTGGTCCCGGTACGCGCTGGTGGCGCGCTCAGTCGTAGCGCCGGAAGGCCCGATTGCTGCGCCAGACTGCCTCGTTCGTGCAACGCGGCCGCTCCTCCTGCAGACTCAGCGCGCCGCACCGATATGCCTTCTGCAGGCGCGTTCGCTAACATGATGCATTCGCAACAACCGCGCGTTCACCATCCATGGACATCTTCAAGACCTTCACCCTCGACGCCGCGCACCGCCTGCCCAACGTTCCCGTCGGGCACAAATGCGCGCGCCTGCACGGGCATTCGTTCCGCATCGAGATCCACGTGCGCGGCGAGCCCGACCCGCACACCGGTTGGGTGATGGACTTTGCCGACATCAAGGCGGCGTTTGCGCCGCTGTACGACCGGCTCGACCACCATTACCTCAACGAGGTTGAAGGCCTCGACAATCCCACCAGCGAAAACCTCGCACGCTGGATTTACGATCGTTTGAAACGCGTGTTGCCCGCGCTGCACAAGATCACCGTGCACGAAACCTGCACCTCCGGCGCCACTTATTCCGGCCCGGGTGCCGCGCCCGTAAGCGCGTTGTAGGAGCGCCGGAAGCCGCGATACCGGATTGCGAGGGACTGGCGCAACGTCGCGGCTGCGGCCGCAGGCGAGCCGCGCGTCATCCCGGTGCAGGCCGGGATCCAGCGCTGTTCCCGCGCGCATGCACGCAGGACTGCAGCAGCGAAAGTTCACGCCTGCGGATGCCGCGCCCGCCACGCGGCCAGCGCTTTCTCGTATGCGGCCAATTCATCCGCGTAGACGTCATACACGCACGGATCGCAGCCGCCGTCGCAACAATCGCCAGGCAACGGCTTTTCGGGTGGCTGCGGGCGTGGATCGGAGTCGTTCATCAGGCCGAACAGCGTAGCAGCCTGTTGCGCGCAAGCCGTGAACCCCGCAGCCGCTGCGGCCATGCCGACCCCGCGAAGGGTGATTCGGAAATGCCTAAAACAGGCAATAGCAGGCCCGACATGGGTAATGCCAGACATCGCGGAAAGTCCTGGCGCGGAGTCGCAGCAGCACCCGCGCGCTACACCGCGTGTCCGAAATTCGGGGGCAAGATCACCCTGCTGGCCGGCGGGGTAGTCGCCCGCGCGCGGTGCACGGCATCGACACTCGAATCCGGGAAGGTACTGGCGTAGAAGTTGGCGGCTTCTTCGGCGTTGCCGTCGTACCACGGCAGATGGCGATTTTGCGTTTTGTATTGGCGTTTGGCATGCGTCGATCCTTTTGGCGCGTGGGTGTGGCTACGATAGTCGGTCTGAGTGCGATGGCCGCGAGGAGTGAGTGAAGCGATGACGAAGCATGCGGATTTGTTGGTGATCGGAGGCGGTTCGGGCGGTCTGGCCGTCGCCATTCGAGCGGCTAAACTTGGCGCGCAGGTGACGCTGTTCGAGCCGCATGAACTCGGCGGTACTTGCGTCAACCGTGGCTGCGTGCCGAAGAAGGCGATGTGGCTGGCGGCGGAATTGGCTGAGGCGCAAGGCATGGCGAGGGCGGTCGGGTTCGATGTCGCGCCCGGCACGCTGGACTGGCCGGTCTTTGTCGCCCGGCGTGAGGCCTATGTGCTGCGTGCGCGCAACTCGTACGCTAACCGCTTGCGCGAACTCGGTGTCGAAGTCATCCCGGAACTCGCGTACTTCCTCGACGCACATACGTTGCGCGCGGGCGACGCCGATTACAGCGCGCCACACCTCGTGATCGCGACGGGTTCGCGTGCGCGGCCATTCGGGTTGCCGGGCGCGGAATTCGTGATCGATTCGGATGGCTTCTTCAAGCTTGATGCGCTGCCGCGACGGGTGGGCATCATCGGCGGCGGCTACATCGGCGTGGAATTCGCTGGCGTGTTGCGCGCGCTCGGCGCGCAAGTGGAAATCTTCTCGCGCAGCGGCTTGTTGTCGCACTTCGATGCCGATTTGGGCAGCGAGCTGGAAGCGCAAATGCAAGTCGCAGGGATTGGCCATCACGCGCGCTGTGCGGTGCGGGGCGTGGCGCGCGACGATGGCGCGTTGTGGCTGGATTGCGCCGGCCATGCACGGCATGGCCCCTACGACTGCGTGATCAACGCGACCGGGCGGGTGCCGAATGTCGCATCACTGCAACTGGATGCGGCGGGCATCCGTGTCAACGACAGGAACGGGATCGTTACCGACGCCTTCGAGAATACTTCAGCGCAAGGCGTGTATGCATTGGGCGACGTGAACGGCAAGGTCGCGTTGACGCCGGTTGCGATTGCCGCCGGCCGGCAGTTGGCCGAGCGCCTGTTCAACGGCAAGCCCGGCGCGCATCTCGATTATCGGAACATCGCCAGCGTGGTGTTTTCGCATCCGCCGGTTGGCAGCGTCGGCCTGTCGGAAGCCGTTGCGCGCCGGGAGTTCGGCGACGCGGTTCATGTATACAAGACACGCTTCACGCCGATGCTGTGGTCGCTGGCCGGACGCGAGGGCAAGACGTTCATGAAACTGGTGTGCGCGGGCGCCGGCGAGCGTATCGTCGGCCTGCACGGCATTGGTCCCGGTATGGACGAAATGCTGCAGGGCTTCGCCGTGGCGGTGCACATGGGTGCGACCTACGCGGATTTCCTGAAGACCGTGGCGATCCACCCCACGTCTGCGGAGGAATTTGTCACGATGGCCTGAGGCGGCGGCCAGTTGGTCAAGGTGTCAGTGCCGTTGCTCGTTCAGTTGCACCAGCCGCGCGCTCTCGCGCCACAGGCGTTCGGTCAGTGCATCATCCAATGCCAGCGGTGCCGGCGGTTTCGGGCGGTTTTTTTCGAGGTATAGACCGGTCTTGCCTTCGAGATCCGGACTGGTCGCCGCATACACGATGGTCTGCGCACCGCGTTCGGCGGAAAGCATGGTCAGGCGCATCGGCGTGATGACGGCAGTGAACAGTGCGCGCTTCCAACCGGCCGGTGCGCCGTGCGCCCAGATGCCGGTAGCGATGGTGCCGGGGTGCAGGACGTTGACGGTGACGCCCTTGTCGGCAAGCCGAGTCGCCAGTGCACGCGTGAACAACACGTTCGCCAGCTTCGAACGCGAGTACGCGCGCAGAATGCGATAGCCGTGTTTGAAACCGGGGTCGTCGAAGTCCATGTCGCCGCGGGTGTGCGCGACCGAGGCCACGTTGACGACGCGCGCCGGTGCGCTGCGGACGAGGCGGTCCAGCAGCAGATTGGTGAGCAGGAATGGTGCGAGGTGGTTCACTGCGAAGGTGGTCTCGAAGCCATCCTCGGTGAGCGTGCGGGTGGCGTTCACGCTGCCGGCGTTGTTGATGAGCACGTCAAGGCGGCCGTGCCGCGCCTTGAAATCGGCCGCAAGTTTGCGTACCGCGGCGAGCGATGCGAAATCGGCGCACAGCGCACCGGCATTCACACCTGCGCGCTCGCGGAGGCTGGCCAGCGCGGCATCGATGCGCGCCGGGTTGCGGCCGGTGATCACGATGCGTGCACCCATTCGTGCCAGCGCGAGCGCGGCTTCGAGGCCGATCCCTGAGGTTGCGCCGGTGATCAGGACGCACTTGCCATCAATTGGATTGGGTGCGTTCAACATGCCGGACTCTTCATGTGGACAGGTTTCGACGTTGCCATCGTATCCATGCAAAGTACATCGGCAGGATGGCCGGAAGGCCGGACATGGCGCTCGCGCCTATGCTGCGTCGACGGGTTCGTCTTCCTTGAACGCAGCCACGGGCACGCAGCTGCAGAACACGTGCTTGTCGCCGTATACGTTGTCCACGCGCGCGACGGGCGACCAGTATTTCACCTGCTTCAGAGATTCCAGTGGATACGCCGCCAGCTCGCGCGGGTAGGCGTGGCTCCATTCGCTGGCGGAAACCGCGGCCGCAGTGTGCGGCGCGTGCTTGAGCGGATTGTCCTCGCGGTCCAGCCGGCCATCCTCGATTGCGCGGATCTCGTCGCGGATCTGGATCATCGCGTCGATGAAGCGATCCAGCTCGAAACGCGATTCCGATTCGGTCGGCTCCACCATCAACGTGCCCGCCACCGGGAACGACAATGTCGGTGCGTGGAAGCCAAAATCGATCAGGCGTTTGGCGACGTCCTCGGCACTGACGCCGCTGGTCTTTTCCAGCGGGCGCAGGTCGAGGATGCATTCGTGCGCGACCAATCCATTGCGACCCGTGTAGAGCGTCGGATAGTGATCAGCAAGGCGCTTCGACAAATAGTTGGCGTTGAGCAGTGCCACCTGGGTCGCCTTGAGGATGCCCTCGTGGCCCATCATGGCGATGTACATCCACGAGATCGGCAGGATCGATGCGCTGCCGAACGTCGCGGCGCTGACCATTCCACCGCCGCGTTCGCCGACTTCGCCTCCATCGGCCCCGCCGGCGCCTTCTCCCGCACGCGCGGGAATTGAAAATGCCTTCGGCAGATACGGCGTCAGGTGCGCCTTCACTGCACATGGTCCGACACCTGGGCCGCCGCCGCCGTGCGGGATGCAGAACGTCTTGTGCAGGTTGAGGTGCGAGACATCCGAACCCCAACGCCCGGGGCGCGCGACACCGCACAGCGCGTTGAGGTTGGCGCCGTCGGTGTACACCTGTCCGCCGTGCTGGTGCACGATTTCGCAGATGGTCTTGATCTCTTCCTCGAATACGCCGTGCGTCGAGGGGTACGTCAGCATGATCGCGGCGAGCCGATCGGAATGTTTCCCTGCCTGGGCGCGGATGTCATCGACGTCGACGTTGCCGTTGGCGTCGCACTTGGTGACGACCACGGTCATGCCGCACATGTGCGCGGACGCCGGGTTGGTGCCGTGCGCGGATTCCGGTATCAGGCATACATCGCGTTGCGTCTGGCCGTTCGCGCGGTGGTACGCACGGATTGCCAGCAGGCCCGCGTATTCACCCTGCGCGCCGGCGTTCGGCTGCAGGCTGACCGCGTCATAGCCGGTGATCGCGATCAGCATGGCTTCGAGGCCGTCGATCAACTCCTTGTAGCCCTTCCACTGCTCGGCCGGTGCCAACGGATGGATATTGCCGAACTCGGGCCAGGTGACCGGAATCATTTCGGCAGTGGCATTCAACTTCATGGTGCACGAACCCAGCGGGATCATGCTGCGATCGAGCGCGAGGTCCTTGTCGGCCAGCTGTCGGAGATACCGCAACATCTCGTGCTCGCTGTGATGCGAGTTGAACACCGGATGCGTGAGGAATGCGGATTGGCGCGTCAGTGCTTCCGGCAACGCGTCCGGGGTCGCGGCATCCAGTGCGTCGATGTCGTCGATGCGCGCGCCAAACAACGCTGCAAGCTGCTTCACATCGTCGCGGGTGGTGGTTTCATCGAGGCTGATCGCCAGCGACGTTGCATCGATATGGCGCAGGTTGATGTGCGCGGCGTTGGCCATCGCGTGGATGGTGTGTGCGTCGATGCTGGTGACGTGCAGGGTGTCGAAGAAATCGGTGCCGGCCTTGATGCCCGATTTGCGCAACGCGGCGGCGAGGAGCGCGGCGAGCCGATGCGTGCGGCGGGCGATGCGGACCAATCCGTCCGGACCGTGGTAGACCGCGTACATCGCGGCCATCACCGCCAGCAGCACCTGCGCGGTGCAGATGTTCGACGTCGCCTTTTCGCGGCGGATGTGCTGTTCGCGTGTCTGCAGCGTGAGGCGATACGCCTTGTTGCCCTGCGCATCCACCGACACGCCGATCAGACGTCCGGCCAGCGAGCGCTTGTAGGCATCACGGCAGGCCATGAAGGCGGCGTGCGGGCCGCCGAAACCGAACGGCACTCCAAAGCGCTGCGAGTTGCCGAACACGATGTCGGCGCCCCATTCGCCGGGCGGCGTGAGCAGCGTCAGTGCGAGCAGGTCGGTCGCGACGGCCACCAGCGCGCCTTGCGCGTGCAGGGCCTCGCACAGCGCCTTGTAGTCGTGGATGCTGCCAAATGTATCGGGGTACTGCAGCAGCGCGCCGAAGCAGTCAGCCGTCGCGGCGTTGGCTGCATCGTCGATCACGAGTTCGAGGCCGAGTGGCTCGGCACGGGTGCGCAGCACTTCGAGCGTCTGCGGGTGCACGCTCCTGGAGACGAAAAACGCGTTTGATTTCGACTTGCTCGAACGTTTCGCCAGCGTCATCGCTTCGGCCGCAGCCGTGGCTTCATCCAGCAGCGAGGCGTTCGCGATTTCCATGCCGGTGAGGTCGGCACACATGGTCTGGAAGTTGATCAACGCTTCCATGCGGCCTTGCGAAATCTCGGCCTGGTACGGCGTGTACGCGGTGTACCACGCGGGGTTTTCGAGGATGTTGCGCAGGATCACCAGCGGCACGTGGGTGCCGTAATAGCCCTGGCCGATGAACGAATGGAACACTTCGTTCTTGTCGGCGATCGCGCGGATTTTCGCCAACGCCTCGGTTTCGGTCATCGCAGGCGGCAGCGCCAGCGGGTTCTTCTGGCGGATCGACGCGGGCACGATCGCGTCGGTCAGCGCGTCCAGCGAGTCGTAGCCAACGGTGTGCAACATTGCCGCGATTTCGGTTTCATCGGGGCCGATGTGGCGGCCGATGAAGGCGTCGTGCTGCTCGAGGTCGTGCAGGGAGGTGTGCTGGGTCATGGCGGAAGTCCGGAGTGGGCGGGCGGCAAGGGCATTCGACGATCGGATTGAGCGTCATTCCCGCGCAAGCGGGAACCCGGTGGCGCCATGCATGAAGGCGCCGGGTTCCGGCTTTCGCCGGGATGACGGAAAGGGATACGTCATGCGTCCCATGCCCCTCTGTCCTTCTGCCTGAGAGTTTGGAGGCTCGCGCCTCTTGCCCCTTCGGCGCCGGTTCCTTCAATGCGCCGAAGGCCGGTCTCTCCAGAGTTTTGAATGTGGTGGTATCGGGCCTGAGCGATTACGGGCGTTGCGCCTTCGGCAGCGGTTGGGCCGCTTCTTCCACCAACGTGACATTATACAGCTTGCAGCTTGGCGGATGCTTTACCATCAGCGTGGCAACCATCAAGGAAAGCCGGGGTGTCGGTACCGTTTCGCCTGCGCCAATTGGACCACGTGGTGCTGCGCGTGCGTGACGTCGCGGCCATGCGGCGCTTTTACTGCGACGTGCTTGGTTGCACTGCAGAGCTGGACCAACCTGGAATCGGCCTGTACCAACTGCGCGCCGGCGAAGCGCTGATCGATCTGGTTGACGTCGAAGGCAAGCTCGGCAGGCAAGGCGGCGCCAGCCCAGGCAAGGAAGCGCGCAACATGGACCACTTCTGCCTCAGCGTCGAGGGCTACGACGAAGCGTGCATCCTTGAACACCTCGCGCGTTGCGGTGCACGTATCGGCGAAACCGGTTCGCGGTATGGCGCGCAGGGCGAGGGGCCTTCGATTTACGTGTTCGATCCGGAAGACAATATCGTCGAACTGAAGGGGCCGCCGATCGCGGGTTCGCGGATCGGCACGCCGAAGTGATGACGGCTGACCGGGAGGATTCCTGACATGCCTTGCCTGCTTGCACTGCTCGCACTCGCCGCGCCACGCGTGGTGATCGTGCTGCTGTGGCTGTTCACACGCTGGTTTGCCGGCATCTTCTCGATTGCCTTGTGGCCGGTGCTGGGGTTCATCTTCCTGCCCACGACGCTGCTCTGGTACACCGCGGTCCAACATTGGTTCGGCGGGCATTGGACGCTGTGGCCGATCGTGGGCATCGTGGTCGCGCTGGTGATCGATCTGGCGCCATGGCGCACGCGCAAGCGCCAGACGCTGGGAACTTTGTTGCGCTAAAACGTCATCGAAGTTCAGATGCGTGCCTGGCCTCGTACCAGCCGGGTGTTGAAAGACAAGCTGCGTGCGCCGGTCATGGATGATCCGCCGCGTTGAGAAAGCGCAGGACAGCACTCTTTCGACAACCGCCAGTGGCCGGCCCGGCCGGCTCTTGTGCGGCGGTCGCACAGGCAGCCTGCCCGGGTGCGGGGCGAGTTCACGACACCGGGGCCTTTCACTCAACAGCGTGATGATATAACATTGCGTGCTTCACGCTGAACTGGCACTGGCTTTGGGCACGCGTTTCGACAACACGATCAGACAGGTCCGCGCTGGATCGTGCACATCCGCCGCCGCTGTGCTCGCCATCGGTCTCGCGCTTGCGGGTTGCGCGGCCGGCCCGAATTTCAAGCCGCCGGCAGCGCCGTCCGCGAAAGGTTATCTCGCGCAGCCGCCAGCGACGACCGCGGCAACCGGGAATGTCCCGGCTGGCTCGACGCAAACCTTCGAGAATGGGGCAAACGTCCCGGCTGATTGGTGGACGTTGTTCCACTCAAAGGCCCTGGATGCTCTGGTCGCGGCTGCGCTTGCCAACAATCACGACCTCAAGACGGCGCAAGCGGCGTTGCGCGTCGCGCATGAGGACGTGTTGGCGCAACGTGGATCGTTCTTCCCCAGCGTGTCGGCGGGATTGAACGCCAGCCGTGAACGCGATCCGTCCGCGGCGCTGGCGCCGGTGCCCAGCAACAACGCGTACCTCTATAGCCTGTTCACGCCGCAATTGACGATCTCCTACGCGCCCGACCTGTTCGGCGCGAACCGGCGCAGCCGCGAATCGTTGCAAGCACAGGAACAAGCCGCGCGCTTCCAGATGCTGGCCGCGCGCACCACGCTCATCACGAACGTGGTGGTGACAGCCGTGCAGGCAGCCGCCCTGCGCGAGCAGGTGGACGCGACGCGCACCCAGGTCGAGCTGCAAGAGCGTAGCCTCGCAATCTTGCAGCTGCGATTCCGAAAGGGCGATGCAAGCAGGCTGGACGTCGCTGCGCAGCAATCGCAACTCGCGCAGACCAAGGCAGGATTGCCTGATCTGGTGAAGCAGTTGGCGGCGACGCAACACGCGCTGGCGGTACTCGTCGGCGCATTTCCGTCCGACTTCCCGGCGCAACACATGATGCTTTCGGATCTGAGCCTTCCCGGCAAACTTCCGCTCAGCTTGCCGTCGCAACTGGTTGAACAGCGTCCCGACGTACGCATGGCGCGCGCGAATCTGCATGCCGCGAGTGCGGCCATCGGTATCGCCGCGGCGGCGCGCTTGCCGCAACTCGACTTCACCGCGGACGTGGGCAGCAATGCGCTGGCGATCTCGAAAGTGTTCACCTCCGGCACCGGTTTCTGGGGACTTGCCGCGTCGCTGACCGCGCCGATTTTCGAGGCTGGTCAGCTGAAGCATCAGGAACGTGCGGCCAAGGCCGCCTACGTGGAGGCCGCCGAGCAGTACCGCGGCACGGTGCTCGCCGCATTCCAGAATGTTGCCGACACGCTGGTCGCGCTGCAGCAGGACGCCATCGCGTTGAATGCCGCAGCGGACGCCGAGCAGGCGGCCCGGACCACGCTCGACCTGTCGCAATTGCAGTTGCAGCACGGTGCGATCGGCGCGCTCGAATTGCAGGCCGCACAACAAGGCTACCAACAGGCGCGCATTGGCCTGATCCAGGCACAGAGTAATCGTTTCGCCGACACCGCGGCGCTGTATCAGGCGCTGGGTGGCGGCTGGCAGCACCACCCACATTTCGCGAAGCAGTGATCACGATGAATCGATACCACGCGACGTTCCACGGAATTCGCACCGGCGGTTGCTTTGCGGTGTTGGCCGCTGGCGCAGTGTTGGCTGGCTGCTCGTCGAACGAAAGTGCGTCGCCACCCGCATCGGCAACGACACCCCACAATGTCACCTTGACCAAGGAGCAGCAACAAAACCTGAAGGTCATCACCGTCGCGGCATCCCGCTACCGCACTACGCTCACGACGTTTGGCGAGGTTGACTTTGACCGCAATCGCGCCGCGGATGTCGTGGCGCCGTTTTCGGGTGCCGTGACCAAGGTGCTGGTGACGCTTGGGCAGAAAGTCAAGCAGGGCCAGCCGCTGGCCGCTGTGGCGTCTCCGGATTACGCGGCGGCGGCGGGCGCTTACCGGCAGGCCGTACTGGCCGCGAATGCGGCCGATTCAATAGCCAGCAACGATCGTGCACTGTTCGCGAAACAGGCGATTTCCCAGCGTGACAATGCAGCCGCACAGGCGGCGGCGGCCGGCGCCATTGCCGCACGGGATTCAGCGTTGCAGGCACTCGTGGCCCTGCACATGAGCCCGCAGACGATTTCCGCCATCCGGGCGGGCGAGCCCGCTGCCAGCGCCGTCGGCGTCATTCGTGCGCCCGTCAGCGGCACGGTCGTGGGCAAGTCGATCGCGCCTGGCCAGACGCTGGTTTCCGGCACATCGCCGTGCTTCACCATTGCCGATACGTCGCGGATGTGGGTGATGGCGCGGGTCTTCGGTGGCGATGTCGCGCACGTGCAGACGGGGGAGTCCGCCACGGTGGATCCCGATGATGGCGGCAAGTCCATGGCCGGCACGGTCACCAACGTGGGTGCGGTGATCAACCCGGACACCCGCTCGGTCGCCGCGCGGGTGAGCGTGGACAACCCGGCCGACGCACTGAAGCAGCACATGTTCGTCAGCGTGCACATCGCTTCGCGCGACCTGCTGACCGGCATCCTGATTCCGGTATCGGCGGTGCTGCGCGACGGTCAGGATCTGCCGTTCGTGTACGTCGTCGAGCCCGACGGCAGTTTCGCGCGGCGCATGCTCACGCTGGGCGCGCGCGTGGGTGACCGCTACGTGGTTGCGCAGGGCCTGCACTCCGGCGCGAAGGCGGTGGCGGACGGTGCGACCTTCCTGCATTTCATCCAAACCCAATGAGTAACCTGCGCGTCGGTGGTCACCTGATTCGTGATTTCAGCTCCCTTGAGGCAAGGGGGTGGTCAGGCCCTTGCGCGGCAAGGGCTTGGCGGGGGTTGTGGAGGCACGCGCATGTCGATTGAAGAAAACAATGACAAAGCCGGTGGAGGCGTCGGTGGCGCACAACTCCCCGAAGGCAGCGCACCCCGCAAGGCGTCGTTGATCAACGGCATCGTCGCGTTCGCGCTGGAACAGCGTTTCCTGATCGTGGTGCTGTCGCTGGCAATGGCAGGGGCCGGCATCTGGGCCTACAACGTCCTGCCGATGAATGCGTACCCGAACCTGTCGCCACAGATGGTGGAAATCATCAGCCAGTGGCCTGGTCACTCCGCGGAGGAAGTTGAACGCCTGATCACCGTGCCGCTGGAACAGGGCATGAGCGCGATACCGGGCATGGTCAGCAAGCGCTCGATCTCGCTGTACGGCCTGTCCGACATCATTTTGACGTTCGGCTACGACACCAATCCCTATTTTCCTCGCCAGCGCGTATACAACCGCCTGTCCGGCATCACCCTGCCTGCTGGCGTCACGCCGTCGATCTCGCCGATGTCGCCGCCTTCCGGGCTGGTGTACCGCTACGTCTTGCAGAGCACCGATCGTTCGCCGATGGAGCTGAAGACGCTGGATGACTGGGTGGTTGCGCCGCAGTACCGCTCGGTGCCGGGTGTCGCGGATGATTCCGGTTTCGGCGGCGGCACCATGCAATACCAGGTGCTGCTGAATCCGGTGAAGATCGCGGCACTGGGGCTGTCGGTCGGGCAGGTTGAGGCTTCGCTTGCGGCCAACAACAGCAACTCAGGCGGCGGCTTCTACCAGCAGGGCGGCCAGTTCTTCTATGTTCGTGGCCTCGGCCGCATCAAGACGTTGCAGGACATCGGCAACATCGTGCTGGCCGTGCACGACGGCACCCCCGTGCTGGTGAAAAACGTCGCCAAGGTAAAAATTGGCATCGCGCCGCGCTTGGGCGAATTCGGGTACATGAACCAGAACGATGCCGTCGAAGGCGTGATCCTCGCGCTGACGGGTTCGAAGACCGAGGACGTGTTGAAGCGCGTCGAGGCGAAGACGAAGGAACTCAACGATTCGATCCTGCCCAAGGACGTCAAGGTCCATCCGTTCTACGACCTCACCACCCTGATCAACCAGACCAAGGGCGTGGTGATGCACAACCTCGCGATCGGGCTGGTACTGGTGATCGCGGTGCTGGTGTTCTTCCTGTACGACCTGCGGGCGGGATTGATCGTGGCAGTGACGGTGCCGTTGGCGCTGCTGTTCGCGTTCCTGTGTCTGGACATCAAAAACGCGCAGGCCAACCTGCTATCGATCGGTGCGGTGGATTTCGGCATCCTCGTGGATGGCGCGATATTCATGGTCGAGAACATCTTCCGCGAGCTGGCCGCGCGGCGTGGCACCGACTTTGCGATCAAGGACGTGATCCTGTCCGCGGCGGCCGAAATCGACCGTCCACTGGTGTACGCGATCGCGGTCATCGTGGCGAGCTTCCTGCCGATCTATTTCCTGGTCGGTCCGTCCGGCACGCTGTTCCGGCCGATGGCGGACACCATGATCTTCGCGCTGATCGGCTCGCTGATCGTCACCCTGACGCTGTTGCCGGTGCTGTGCGCTTACTTCATGAAGAACGGCGTGCGCGAGCGGCGCAACGCGATTTACGAAAAATTCAAGGCGTGGTACCTGCGCGTGCTGGAGCGCGCCCAGCGCGCTCCGGGCAAAGTGCTGGTGATACCGGTGCTGCTGCTCGTTGCCGCGATTGTGATGACGCAGGGCATCGGCGCCGAGTTCATGCCCCACCTCGACGAGGGCGCGCTGTGGGTGCGTGCCACGATGCCTTACACCACTGACTTCGACGAGGCTTCGAAGATCAGCCCCGAGATCCGCAAGGTGCTGATGTCGTTCCCGGTCGTCACCACCGTCACCAGCGAGCTTGGACGCCCGGACGATGGCACCGACTCGACCGGTCTCTACAACGACGAGTTCTTCACCAACCTGAAACCCTATTCGGAGTGGCACGGCAAATATCGTGACAAGGCCGACCTGATCAAGGCGATCAACGCCAAGCTGACGGCCAGGTTCGCGGGCATCCAGTTCAATTACACCCAGCCGGCCGAGGACGCAGTGGACGAGGCCGAGACGGGCTTGAAGAGCGCGCTGGCGGTGAAGATCTACGGGCCCAATCTCGACGTGCTGCAAAAGGAAGGTGTCGCGATCAAGGCCGTGATGGCGAAGGTGCCGGGCATTACCGACATCACGCTGGTGCATGAGCTCGGCCAGCCCAACCTCGCGATCAACATCGACCGCGCAAAGATCGCGCGCTACGGCTTGAACGTCGACGACGTCAACAACATCATCAATGCCGCGGTCGGTGGTTCCGTTGCCACCGAAGTCGTGCAAGGCGACCGCCAGTTCGACCTGCTGGTGCGTCTGCAGAA
The DNA here is from genome assembly GCA_022730295.1 of Rhodanobacter sp. GTDB lineage: Bacteria > Pseudomonadota > Gammaproteobacteria > Xanthomonadales > Rhodanobacteraceae > 66-474. The sequence continues at coordinate 33,243 of DZCM01000004.1, forward strand.
GCGCTTTCGCAACAACCCTGTGCAAATCGGCAACATACCCGTGGTGACGCCTGACGGTCAGCAGATCCCGCTCAAGGAACTGGCCAGCATCAAGGTTGAGAACGGGGCGTCCTTCATCTACCGCGAGAATGACGAACGTTACACGGGCGTGCAGTTCTCGGTGCAGGACCGTCCACTTTCCAGCGCCGTGGGTGAAGCCATTCGCAAGGTCGACAAGGACGTGAAGCTGCCGCAGGGCTACCGCCTCGAATGGGGCGGAGAGTACAAGCAGTACACGGCTTCGGCGCACGAAATGAAGATCATCGTGCCGATTGCGCTGCTGATCATCTTCGGCCTGCTGTTCGTGCTGTACGGCAACTTCAAGTTCCCGCTGATCGCCATACTGGGGGTGCTGTTGTCTTCGCCGTTCGGCGCCATCCTGGCGATGTGGGCGACCGGCACGCCGTTCTCGGTATCGTCCGACATCGGCTTCATCGTACTGTTCGGTGTGTCGATACTCTCGGCGGTGGTGTACATCTCCTGCGCCAACGAACTGCGCCTGCAGGGTGTCGATGCTGCACGCGCCGCGACCGAAGCGGCAGCGCTGCGCTTGCGCCCCATCATGATGACGATGCTGGTGGCGGCATTGGGGTTGATTCCGGCCGCGATCGCGCACGGTGTCGGTACCGACTCGCAGCGCCCATTCGCGCTGGTGATCGTGGCCGGGATGATCTCGCGCCTGGTGTTCGAGCTGTGGGTGAACCCGGCGCTGTACAAGCTGGTGGCGCGCGACGGTGATCGCTTGCAGGTTTGATGGCGCGTTTGCGGGAACCCCGAAATGAAACGGGCGCCTCGCGGCGCCCGCTTCGGTTCAACACCTGGCACGCAGATCAGAAGCGGTATTCGAGATTCACCGAATACACCTTGGTGTGCACGTCATAACCCTGCCCGTTGATCTGGTAGTAGTCGGCGTTGGCGCCGAGGCTCCAGTGCCGGTTGAAGTCGACGCCAGTGCCGATACCAACATACCCGTTGGTCCCGTTGTCGCTGGCGGAAACGTACGGGGTGCCGCCTTCGCCGTCACCGGCAATCGTCGCGCGCACATGCGTGGTCCAGCGGAACAGGCCCGCGCGTGCGGAGATGTACCACTTCTCGGTCGGGTTGAAATGCCCGTTGACGCCGAGCGTCCAGCCCTTGCCGGAAATCTTGGCGCTGTCGCCCGCGCCATCGTTTTCGCTGATGCTGCCAAGGTCGACGTAGCCGCCTTCGATGCCGATGAACTGCGAGCGCCAGCCTCCGTTGAACTGGAAGCTGGTGCCGGAATCATTGCCGCTGAAGCCGTCCGCGCTGGCGTCGTAATGCGCGCTCCCCACGCCGCCGTTGATGAACCAGCCCGTCAAGTCCTTGGCTTGCGCGCCGCTGGCGAGGCACGCGCCTGCCGCCAGTACCGCCAGTACCAGAATCTTCTTGTTCATGTGATCTCTCCCTTTCAAGTCCATTGATGCGCCCGGTGTTGCGCCGGGGCCGCCGGCGCGTGCTTGCGCCGACGCGGGCATTCTAGGGCCGGATGGCGCGGCCAGCAACGCGGCATCACCGATGTTGCATGGGTGTACGCAAGCGGGGGCCACGTTGGTTACACTCGCCCGCTGCGCCCGAATCGCTGCAAGCCATGGATGCCATCGCTGAACTCGTTGCCCTGCTGTCGCCCAAACGCGTACTCACTGCCGCCGCCGACCTCGAACATTACGGTCGCGACTGGACGCGCTGGTGGACGCCGGCGCCGCGGGCAATCGCGCTGCCCGAGTCAATTGCCGAGGTGCAGGCGATCGTGCATTGGGCGATCGCACACCATGTCGCGATTGTGCCTTCGGGTGGACGCACCGGACTCTCGGGCGGCGCGGTCGCGGCGCATGGCGAACTGGTGGTGTCGTTCGAACGCATGCATCGCATCCTCGGCTTCGATCCGCTGGATCGTACGCTCACCGTCGAGGCTGGCGTGGTGACCGAAGCGGTGCAAAACGCCGCGCGCGAACATGGCCTCATGTATCCCGTCGATTTCGGCAGCCGCGGCTCCAGCCAGATCGGCGGCAACATCGCCACCAATGCCGGCGGCATCCGCGTGATCCGCTTCGGCATGACGCGCGCGTGGGTGGCGGGCTTGAAAGTGGTGACCGGCAATGGCGAGTTGCTCGACCTCAACCGCGGCCTCGTCAAGAACGCCACCGGCTACGACCTGCGGCACCTGATGATCGGCTCCGAAGGCACGCTCGGATTGATCGTCGAGGCGACCTTGCAACTCACCGATCCGCCACGCGACCCGCAGGTAATGCTGCTGGCGGTGCCCGCGCTCGCCGCGGTGATGCAGTTGCTCACCCTGATGCGTGAGCGCTTGCCACTGAACGCCTTCGAATTTTTTACCGATGTCGCGCTGAAACACGTGCTGGCGCATGGTGGCAAGCGCCCATTCGAAGCTGAAAGCCCGTGCTACGTCTTGCTCGAATACGAGAACCGCGACGCTGGCACCGAGACGGCGGCGCTGGAAGCCTTCGAGCAGGCGATGCAGCAGGGTCTGTTGACCGATGGCGTGATGGCGCAGAGCGAAGTGCAGGCGCGCGAGTTGTGGCGCTTCCGCGAAGGCATTACCGAGAGCATCGCCCAATACACGCCATACAAGAACGACGTTTCGGTGCGGGTTTCAAAAGTGCCGGAATTCCTTGCCGGCATGGATGCGCTGTTCGCACGCGAATACCCGGATTTCGAAGTCGTCTGGTTCGGCCACGTCGGCGACGGCAACCTGCACATCAGCGTGCTGAAACCCGAGGCCATGACCAAGGCCGATTTCGAACTTGCGTGCGGACGCGTCACCGATCACCTTTGCGATGTGCTGGCCCGCCACGGCGGCAGCATTTCGGCCGAGCATGGCGTGGGGCTGTTGAAGAAGCCCTATCTCTCGCGGGTTCGTTCGGTTGCGGAAATCGCGTTGATGCGCCAGCTCAAGCACGTGTTCGATCCACACGGCATCTTGAACCCCGGCAAGCTGCTGGATGCGTGAGTGGGTCGCCGCCGCAAGCAACCTGCAACGAACGGGTTTTGCAGTAGTCCTCGCGGCAGCGGCCACGGCAAGGCCACCGGCCGGGTGACTGGCGGATAGTTGAAAAAGTGCAGAGCCTGCCCCGGACTTGATCCGGGGACAGCACTTTTTCAACAACCTGTTAGTTCCAAACAGAATGAAACGCTACACCAGCCGCTTTCCCAAGGCTGGCAGGATCACGGCGGGTTGCGCTTGTTCCGCGCATGCCGGCCGGGTGGTGAGCGGTGTGGAGACGGTCTCGCCGAGGGGCAGGGGCAACGGCTTTCCAGATCGAGGTTATGCAGCATCCACAGTCTGCGCATAAATTCATTCGCACGCCCTGTTTCCTTTCGTCATTCCGGGGCCGTCCGCGCTTTTGCGGACGGAACCCGGAATCGGTGTGCTGCCTCGCATCGATGGGGTGTCGTGGTATGGGGCGGTTTTCGAGACCGATTCCGGATCGCCGCTACGCGGCGTCCGGAATGACCAACATGAATTCATTCGCGGGTGCGTCGGTGCCGGCATGAATTCATTCGCACGCCCTGCTTTCTTTCGTCATTCCGGGGCCGGCCGCATTGTCTGCGGACGGAACCCGGAATCGCCGTCAGCGCCGCAGCAGCATCTTCAACATGCGCTGGAAGCGCGCGCCGTAGGGCGGGTTCAGCAGGCCGGTGCCGGCGAAGCGGGATTGCCGGAACACCGGCTTCAGTTTCGAGAACGTGTCGAAGCCGAACTTGCCGTGGTAGACGCCCATGCCGGAATCACCCACGCCGCCGATCGGCAGGTTTTGCTGGACGAAGTGGTACAGAGTGTCGTTGATGCTGACACCACCGGCGAGATGCCGCTGCAACACGCGCCGTTGCAATCGCGAGTCGGTCTCGAACAGATACAGCGACAATGGATGCGGACGGGCGTCGATGAATTCCAGCGCCGCGTCGAGGGTGTCGTAGGGCACCAGCGGCAGCAACGGGCCGAAGATTTCCTCGCGCATCACGCGGCTGTCCGGGTCGACGGAGGTAAGCAGGGTCGGCGGCATGCGCCGCACGACCTCGCTCGTGGTGTCAGTGAGCGAGTGCTCACGGGCACCATGCGCGACCGCATCGCTACGCGTCGCGATCAGTCGCGCGTGCTGGCGATCGGTGATCACGCTGGCGTAGCTGCGTCCATCGGCAAAGTCAGGGTAGAAACGGGCGAAAACGCGGCGGGCCGCGTCGATGAAATCCTGCTCCCGCGCGCGCGGCAGCAACACGTAATCGGGCGCGACGCAGGTCTGGCCGGCGTTCACGCATTTGCCGTAGATGATGCGCTCGACCGCGTGTTCGAAATTCGCACCGGGGCCGATGATGGCTGGCGACTTGCCGCCGAGTTCGAGCGTCACCGGAGTCAGGTTTTCGGCCGCCGCGCGCATCACCTCGCGGCCGACGGCGGTGGAGCCGGTGAACAGCAGGTGGCCGAACGGTAGCGCGGAAAATTCCCGCGCGACGTCCGGCCCGCCGTTGACCACGGTCACGACGCCATCCGGAAAATGTTTGTGGACGAGCCGTTCGAACAGTGCCGAGAACTGCGGCGTGTATTCGCTCATCTTCACCAGCACGCGGTTGCCTGCGGCCAGCGCATCGGTCAACGGCGCAACGGAGAGAAACAGCGGGTAATTCCACGGCACGATGATGCCGACTACGCCCACCGGCTGCGCGATCAGCGTGGTACGCGCGGGCAGGAACCAGAGGCCGGCAAAACCGCGGCGAGGGTGCATCCAGCGACGCCCGTGCCGAAGTGCGTGGCGGATGCCGGTGAGCGACGGAAAGAGCTCGAGAAGTCGCGTCTCTTCGACGGGGCGGCAGCCGAAGTCCGCACCGATTGCCTGGCAAATGGCGTCCCGGTTGTCCACGAGCAACGCACGCAACGCCTTCAGCCGCGCCGCGCGTGCGGCCCAGCCGGGATAGGGGTCGCGTCGATGCGCATCGCGTTGCCGTTGCAGCAAGGCTTCAAGATGGGATGCATTGGTTGTGATCGAGTGCATGCCTTGGGTTGCCGGGAAAATTCCGCATTGGGCGAAAACGCCGTCGCTGTCCAGCAAGCGGCGTGTCGCCGATGGTGTCGAGGATGTTCGTGGACACACCGGAATTGCGCACAGACACGGCGCGATGACCTCGCGAGCGGCCAGCCAGTATCATCCGGCGCTGGGCGCGTGCCGCTGACCCAGGTCAGATGCTCCTGCGCCGGCTCGCGGCGCTCGCCGTCACCACGACGACGCAGAGGCAGCAGTTCCCTGTGTATTCAGAGCGGCGGCGGCCTTTTTGCCGTTGGCGTGGATGCCGGCAAGGTCGTAGGCGGAGAGGCCGGCTCGTGCATCGGTCAGCGCGGCTTTCAACTTCGCCTGCAGCGCGGCATCACCCTTGCTGTCCGGGATGGCACCGTTGCCCAGCCCCTTGCACGGGTTGTCGGCAGCAGCATCGAAACCGTTGCCTTTCGGGCCGACCAGGCAATTGATGACGTGGTGCATGTGCGCGTGCCCGATCTCCACGGTGTCGGCCGTCGAGGCCATCAGCGCGTGTGCGTGCGCAGTCAGGATCTCATCCTGCGCCGAATGGGCCGGGGTGGGCGCCGCAAACGCCATACCGCTTACCAAGGCTCCGGTGATACCGGCAACCAGCAACATTTTCATGATGACCTCCGATGGGCAGGTGTGATACGCAGGGTGGCCAGCTTATGCGAGGCCATGTCGTTGGGACGTGTAGTGGGTCGCGCTATCGGTGTTTCAGTCACGCTGTTTCAAACAACACCATGAAGCCGAAATCCATGTGTACCTGCATATGGCAGTGCCACAGGGTCAGCCCGGGCTGGTCGGCGGTGAAATCGACTTCCGCGGTCTGGAACGGCGGCACCAGCACCACGTCCTTCATCACGCCGGCGGTGTTGTGGCCGTGCACATTCACCAGCTCGAAGGTGTGGCGGTGCAGGTGCAGCGGGTGGATGTCGTCGCTGGCGTTGCGCAAGCGCAAGCGGTAGCGGCGGCCAAGTTTCAACTTGCGCGACACCGGCATGGTCTTCCAGTCGTAGGCGACGCCGTTGACCCGCCATTCGTTGAAGCCGTGTATGGCGCCCTGGCGTTCGGTGATCAGCAGGTCGATCACTTCATCCGGCGGGGTGATTTTTCGCGCAGGATCGCCGAAACGGCGGTAGTCCCACATGAATTTCGGCGGCGCCTGCCATTGCGGTTTGCCCGCCGCACCCGCGTACTCGACCACGATGCCCATGCCGCCTTCGCGGTCGGCATCGGCGGTGTCGCCGAGTACCCATACACCGGGATGGTTCATTTCCACGATCGCCGAGACTCGTTCGGCGGTACCCAGCCACAGCACCGGAACCTCAGCCGCACGCGCTACCGGGTTGCCGTCCAGCGCGATGACCTTGAAGGTGTGTCCGGGCAGGGCGAGACTGCGATTTTCAGTGGCGCTGGCGTTGATGACGTGCAACAGCACGCGCTCGCCGCGCTTTACCCTGATCGGCTGGCCGTGACCGAGTGACTTGCCATTGATGGCAAACGCGCCGTATGCAAGTTCGTAACCCGGCGCCACCTTGCCGGCGTTCGGATCGGCGTGTGCGGCGATCGTGACCATCGGCATTTCCATGCCGGATGGCTGCATGAACGGAGTGTCGTCGTCGATCCGCGTGAAGTAGGGCAGGAATTCCTTGAGCGTCAGGAAAACCTCGCGGTCGTAGGCGCCCGGTTCGTGTTGCGGCTCGATGTACACCGGGCCGGCCTGACCCGAATACAGCCCGCGCGAAAGGTCGTCACCGGCACGCAAATGCGTGTGATAGAAGCGCAGCCCGGATGGCCTCGGCGTGAAGATCTCGCGGCGGTGGCCATGTGCAGGCACGGGTGGCGTGCGTTCCTCGAACGCACCGTCCACGCTGTCCGGCAAGAACTGACCGTGCCAATGCACCTGCTCGTCGTCATCGGTGCCGTTGAAGATGTCGACGGTGACGGGCTTGCCTTCCTGGAAGCGCAACAGCGGGCCGGGGAAGTCGCCGTTGTACAGGGTCGTCGACACCAGTTTGTCGGGACTGAGCTCGAGGACGCCGCGCGCGATGCGCAGGGTGTAGTCGGCTTTGCTGTCAGCGGCCAGGCTGGCCGAGGTGGAAGTTGCCAGCGGCGACATGCTGCCCGTGCGCGCTTCGGCCGCGGGCGCGAGCCCGGCGGCCAGCGCGGTGAGGCTGGCAGTCTTCAGGAAATCGCGACGATCCACGGGGGCCTCCGGCGATAACGCAAATGCGAATCATAACGGGTCGCGACGAGCGCTGCTTTACTTCGGATCCACGCGGATTGTGCAATCGCGATACACCCACGAGTGTGTGGCCCGGTGCGGCTGCATTGCCGCAATCGCCGACAATCGCCACCCGGCGTCGGAGTGGTTCGGTTCGGCATGCTTTGGACAAGCCACGGCAGGTGGCTGCGAGTACGCTCAGCCGATCCACCCGTGAACATCCGGGTTGATCCGCGTGGTGCTTTGCCTGGTGAGCCGCGAATGGATCAGCGGTGGTGCATGGCCGGCCGCGGCGCGCGCTGGTACCTGGTGCCGAGGATCGCATCCCATAAACCGGTAGTCACGCCGAAGTTCGCTTCCGGGTGATAGTGGTGGATGTTGTGGAAACCCACCCAGCGCCGCATCGCCGCGCTCTTGAAGCGGTGCATGTGAATGACGACGTGACTGAGGCCGTAGGCTGCGTAGCCGGCGGCGATCGTGCCTGCCAGCAGCAACGCATAACCGGCCGGGATGGCCAGCGCAAACAGCCCGCCCAACGCGGTCATGAACAGCGGTGGCATGAAGAACGGCAGGGCGTCGTAGCCGAGCGGATCGTCATGGTGGTGGTCGTGGCCGGCGCGGAAGGGGCCGGTGTTGCCGTGGAACAACCAGCGGTGCGCGGAATATTCGAGGAAGGTGAAGGCGAACAAGCCGCACAACACGGTGAAGCCCGCGGGCAACATGCGCATGCCGCCGACCCAGATGCCGGCGGCGATCAGCAACACACTGATCAGGCAGTCGCTGGTCAAGCCAGCGCGCAAGTTGAAGTGGCTGGTCGACAGGCGTGCCAACGGCCGCGTCACCCACCGCAAGGGTGCTGGCAGGCGCGAGCCAGCACCATCGTTCACGGCGGACGGGGCAGTGGCCTTCGGAGTGTCGGACACGACTCGGAAATACTCCTGACGCAGGGGCGGTAGTGCGTTGTGACCGGTCAGCGTTCGCTCATCTGGCTGACCACGCCGCAAGTATAGTCAGAAACGTACGCGGCCGTATGAAGGTGGTGAAAATGACAATCCTCGCGACGTTTGCCGGATGCGTGTTGTTGGTCGCAGGCGTTGCCGGCACGGCGGCATCGGCGCAACAGACGGCCTCAGAGCGATCCGATCTCGCCCGCTACGAGCGTTACGCGCAAGCGCCGGTCGATTCCGTGCATTTCTTCCAGATCGATGGTTTCCAGTACCTCGCGCCCAACCGGGTGGCGATCTGGTTCGGCGTCAACAAGCTGTATCTGCTGACCGTACAAACGCCGTGCATCAACCTTGCGTGGACCAACGGCATCGGGCTTACCGCGAAGAACAACACGCTTTACAGCAAATTCGACGCGCTCACATTCCGCCACCAGCAATGCCGGATCACGCAGATCGTGCCGGTCAACGAGCTGCAGATGAAGCGTGATGCCGGCAAGGCGATGGCAGCGGCGGCGAAGGACTGAAGCATGGTCACCCGCGAACGTCGTCGCGGGTGACGATTCCCTTGCGGCGCTTACTCCGCGACGCGGCTGTCGGGTGACCCCGGCTCTGCCGTCGGGGCAGGGGCTGGCGCAGCTGCGGGTGCCTTCGGCAATACGCCGGGAGCCAACATCGGCCGGATCGCGCCGGACAGCGGGCGTTGCGCGGGAATCGCCGGATGGCGCAATGGCGCGGCGGTGGCAGGGCGTGGCGACGGCGGTGCCGCAAACAGCGATGGCGTGACGGGTTCCGGTTTCGGCGCGGCTGGCGTGGGACTGGCAACTGGCGCCTGCGTGGGTGCAGGCGCTGCTGCAGGCGACGGTTTCGCAGCTGCAGCCTCCGTGCTCGCCGTTTCGGGGGCGCGTGGGGTAGCAACGGCTGGCGTTGCAACCGGTACTGCCGGGAGAGTGGGCGCCAGTTCGACAGGTGCCTTGGCCGGCGGCGCTGCGGGTGCGGGCGCAAACGATGCCGGCGACCGAACCGGATCAGGTGTGACTACTGGCGCGGCAAAGTTACCCTGTGCTGCGGCCGTAGGGAGTGCCGGATGCGGGGCGACCGGCGGCGGAGCGACAGGGCCCCTTTCGGCGTGCCTGTCAGGTTGACTGAACACGGTGGGTGTCTGCGGTGCGCGCGTGGGCAGCTCGGTCAGCAGGTCGCGCGCGGGTGCGAACGTCGCACGCTCGCGTGGCGCGGACTGTTCCGCGTGTGTGCGGTCGGCATCTTCGTCATCAACGTCGTTCGCTGCGCCCGATGCGCTGCTGTCTGGCGTGGCGTCGGCGTGTTTGCGGCGGCGGCCACCACGGCGACCGCGGCGGCGCTTGGCGGTGCCGGCCGAATTGTTCGAGGCCGTGCTGGCCGGCTCATTTGCCGTGGATTCGGCTGATACCGGCGTGGCGCCAGCAAGTGGCGCGTCGGTATCCAGCACAGGCGCAGCTTCCGCTTGCGCGCTCACGGGGCGTTGCGACTCGTCACGCGGAGCAGCCTTCTCCGTGCGTACGGGTTTGGCATCCGCAGCGCGCGTATCGCTGGCGGGATTGGCTGTCGTGGCGTCGGCTTTGGGGGCTTGGCGTTGACGTTGCGCATCGTCACCACGCGACTTGCCGGCTTTCGGCTGCGAGGTCTTGCCTTGCGGCGAATTCTGTTGACGGTTGCGGCGTGAATCGCCGCGATCGGGACCGTCGCGGTCACTGCCATTGCGCCGTGTGCCACTGCGCGCCGACGTGTCGGAGCGGCGCTCGGCGCTGCGCCCGTTGCGCTGTCCACGCTCGCGCTGCGGGCCACGTGATTCACGCGGCGGCGTGACCACGATGGCTTCCTCGGACGGCGTGCTGCGGAACCAGCCGAACAACCGGCCGAGCAGGCCACCGGATGCGGCCGCAGGTGCGGTGGCGGCAAGCGGCGCTGCAGGATCCGCTTGCGGCTCGTCCCGTTGCGGAATCGGCGTGGCGCGTTGGATGCCGCTGACCGCGGGTTCTTCGCCGTGCATGATGACGCCCATGCGCGGCTGCGGCGCGGCCGCGATTTCGGTCAGGCGTTCGTAACTCGGCTTGGCGTGCTCGCCCATCTCGCTCTCGCGGATGCGCGTGATTTCCAGATGCGGCGTTTCCAGCTTCTGATCGGCGACGATCACCACGTGCACCTTGTGGCGCAGTTCGATCTCGACCACGCTGGAGCGCTTTTCGTTGAGCAGGAAGTTGGCGACGCGGGTTGGCGCCTGTACCAGCACTTGCCCGGTGTTCTCTTTCATCGCGTGCTCTTCGATCAGGCGCAGCGCGGAGAGTGACAACGATTCGATGCCGCGGATGCGGCCGTGACCCTCGCAGCGCGGACACACGATTTGCGTGGATTCCTCGAGGCTCGGACGCAGCCGTTGACGTGACAATTCCATCAGGCCGAAGCGCGAGATGCGGCCAAGCTGCACGCGGGCGCGATCGAGCTTCAAGGCGTCCCGCAACTTGTCTTCAACTTCGTGCTGGTGACGTGAGTTCTCCATGTCGATGAAGTCGATCACCACCAGTCCGCCGAGGTCGCGGATGCGCAACTGGCGGGCGACTTCCACTGCCGCTTCGCAGTTGGTGCGGAATGCGGTGTCCTCGATGTCACCGCCCTTGGTGGCGCGCGCCGAATTGACGTCGATCGAGGTGAGGGCTTCGGTCGGGTCGATCACGATCGAGCCGCCCGACGGCAGGCGCACCATGCGGTCGTAGGCGCTTTCGATCTGGGTTTCGATCTGGTAGCGCGTGAACAGCGGCACGTCATCGCTGTAGAGCTTCAGCTTGCGCAGGCTGTTCGGCATCACCTGCTGCATGAACTCCTTCGCGTCTTCGTACAGCGAGGGTTCGTCGATCAGGATTTCGCCGATGTCGGCGCGCAGGTAATCGCGCAGCGCGCGGATGAAGAGTTTGGATTCCTGGTAGATCAGGAACGGCGCAGGTTTCGCCACGGCTGCTTCGGAAATGGCCTTCCACAGCGTCAGCAGGTAGTCGAGGTCCCACTGCAGTTCCTCGGCATCGCGGCCAACGCCGGCGGTGCGCACGATCAGACCCATCTCTTCCGGGACGTTGATGTGCTGCAGGGCTTCCTTGAGCGCCTGGCGGTCCTCGCCCTCGATCCGGCGCGAGACGCCGCCGGCGTTCGGACTGTTCGGCATCAGCACCATGTAGCGGCCGGCCAGCGAGATGTACGTGGTGAGCGCGGCGCCCTTGTTGCCGCGCTCCTCTTTTTCGACCTGCACGAGCAGTTGCTGGCCTTCCTTCAGCAGCTCGCGGATGCCGGCCTTGTTGTGGTCGACCCCGGGCGTGAAGTACTCACGGGAAATCTCTTTCAGCGGCAGGAAGCCGTGGCGCTCGGCACCGTATTCGACGAAGCAGGCTTCGAGGGAAGGTTCGACCCGGGTGATCCGGGCCTTGTAGATATTCGACTTCTTCTGCTCCCGCGATGGGATTTCGAGGTCGAGGTCGTACAGGGCCTGGCCATCGACGATGGCCACACGCAACTCCTCACGCTGAGTCGCGTTTATCAACATGCGTTTCATTGTAAATTCCTTGAGGTCGCCGGCGCGATGCGCGTCTCCGGCGGCGCCTTCTGAGGGGCGGCCAGCCGGATCGCGTGCCGCGCCTGGCGGCAGTCGCCGGATCCAAACTGGAGAATCCGGCTGGTGATGAGAGGGTTTGTCACGTCCCGGCGTCCCCACACCGTCATGCAGACGGTGGGCAAACGCCGACCCGAACGTTACGATGGCGGGGTGCCGGCTGCTTCCGGTCAGGATTGGCAGGCGGAAGCCTTGTCCGCGCAGCGCAAGGGTACAGGTTCGCCCGGGTGGGGCCAGAGCCTGTGTGGCGCGCTTGCAATCGTATCATTGCAGAGGCAAATTTTTCAATGGGAACGGTGACTTCGGCCATGGACTTCAATTCTGTGCGAATTTTGGAGGTGGGCCCCGAGCGCGACGGTCAGCGTGTGGATAACTGCCTTGCCGCGTTGCTGAAGGGGGTGCCGAAGACGCATATCTATCGGCTGCTGCGGACCGGGCAGGTGCGGGTGAACGGCAAGCGCGCCAAACCGGACACCCGGCTGGCGGAGGGCGACGCACTCAGGATTCCACCCGTCCGGGTCGCCGAACGTGACGAGCCCGGTGCGCCGCCAGCGGCGATGCTGGATGAAGTCCGCCGCGCGGTGATTTTCGAGGACAAGGATTTTCTGGTGATCGACAAGCCCGCCGGCATCGCCAGCCACGGCGGCAGCGGGGTGACATTTGGCGCGATCGAACTCATGCGTGCGGCGCGACCGGGCGAACATCTCGAACTCGCACACAGGCTGGATCGCGACACCTCGGGCGTGCTGGTGTTCGCGCGTTCACGGCGCGGGTTGGTCGGGGTGCAACGCCTGATCCGCGATGGCGAAACCACCAAGCAGTACCTGTGCCTGATGACGGGCAAGCTGCAGCGTGAAAAGTTTGATGTCAACGCGCCGCTGCGCAAGTCGGTATTGGCGGGTGGCGAGCGGATGGTGCGGGTCGACGACGAAGGCAAACCGGCGCTGACGTTCTTCCGGCGCGTTGAACGTTATGAGGGTGCGAGTCTGGTCGAAGCCACGCTCGCGAGCGGCCGTACCCACCAGATTCGCGTGCATGCGGCACATGCTGGCTATCCGTTGGCGGGTGATCCGAAGTACGGCGAGCGCGAGGCCAACAAGCGTTTCCATGCGCTCGGCTTGGAGCGGATGTTCCTGCATGCGGCGCGCTTCGAATTCGAACTCGGCGAGAACGCCTACAGTTTCTCCGCGCCGCTGCCGGATGACCTGCGTGCGGTTCTGGATCGGTTGCAGGGTGGTACCGCGCGCGCCAAACAGAGGCGATCATGACGCGGACAACGGCGGGTGGACGCGGATCAAGCAGGAGCAAAACGAACGAGATCGCTTTCCTGGCGCAGATTATTTGCTCCATCAGGGCTTTTCCGCCCGCATCCATGTCGAAGCCTTCCTGCCGTTCGCATGGACTGCATGACGCGAATTGGCATGGTTACGCGTGAATCGGGAGGCCTTGTCCGTGTTGGTCCGCGTTGATCCGCATCCAATGCTTGTTCCAGCCAGCGTTCGCGCAACTGCTAGAATTACGGGCTTTCGCGTCCTCGGAACCCACGCATGAAACTCACCATCTTCGGCACCGGCTACGTGGGTCTCGTGACCGGCACCTGTCTCGCCGAGATGGGCAACCATGTGCTGTGCATGGACGTTGATGCCGGCAAGATCGCGCGGCTTGAACAGGGCGAGATCCCGATCTACGAGCCGGGCCTGGAACCGTTGGTCAAACGCAACCACGCCGCGGGCCGGCTCACCTTCACCACCGATGCAGCGAAAGCCGTCGCGCATGCTGACGTGATTTTCATCGCGGTCGGCACGCCGCCCGACGAAGACGGCAGCGCCGATCTGAAATACGTGGTGGCGGTGGCCAGGAGCATCGGTGAGAACCTCGCCCACTACGCGGTGGTCGTGGACAAGTCCACCGTGCCGGTCGGAACCGCTGATCGCGTTCGTCGCGAAATCGCGCAAGCCATGCAGGCGCGCGGTGCCGACGTCGACTTCGATGTCGTGTCGAACCCTGAGTTCCTGAAAGAGGGCGATGCCGTCAACGACTGCATGAAGCCCGATCGCATCGTGGTGGGCTCGTCCTCGTCGCGCGCGATCGAGGTCATCAAAAATCTGTACGCGCCGTTCAACCGCAACCATGAGCGCATCGTGGTGATGGATGAACGCTCGGCCGAGCTGACCAAGTACGCCGCCAACGCCATGCTGGCGACCAAGATCAGCTTCATGAACGAGATCGCCAACATCGCCGAGCGCGTCGGTGCAGACGTCGAGATGGTGCGCCACGGTATCGGCGCCGACCCGCGCATCGGCTACCACTTCATTTATCCCGGCACCGGCTACGGCGGCTCATGTTTCCCGAAAGACGTGCAGGCGTTGGAGCGCACGGCACACCAACACCAGTACGACGCGCGCCTGCTGGGCGCGGTGGAAGCGGTCAACCAGGACCAGAAGCGCAAGCTGTTCGATTTGATCTCGCGCCACTTCGATGGTGATTTGAGCGGCAAGACCGTGGCGTTGTGGGGACTGGCCTTCAAGCCCAACACCGACGACATGCGCGAAGCTTCCAGCCGCGTGTTGATGGAAGCCTTGTGGCGGGCTGGCGCCAAGGTGCGCGCATTCGATCCACAGGCGCTTGGAGAAACCGCGCGCTTGTATGGTGATCGTGCGGACTTGGCGTTGTGCGACGATCCCTGGCACGCGCTCGCCGGTGCCGATGTGCTGGCCGTGGTCACCGAGTGGAAGGTGTTCCGCAGCCCCGATTTCGCGCGCGTGAAATCGGTCTTGAAAGTACCCGCGGTTTTTGATGGCCGCAACCTGTACGATCCCGCCACGGTCGAGGCTGGAGGCTTGGCGTATTACGGCATCGGCCGTGGCCGCAGCGTGACCATTCCGGAGGCGTGACATGCCGACCCCGCCCGACAATGAACGCATCAACGAGCTCGAGTTGAAGCTGACCTTCCTCGACGATGCGGTGGCGTCGTTGAATGACAGCGAGGTCCAGCAGTCGCAACGTTTGCTGCGGCTCGAAAACGCGTTGTCAGAACTGCGCCTGGATCTGTCGGCGTTGCGGACAAGCCTTGCGGATGATGTACACGACGAACCTCCGCCGCCGCATTATTGAGACCCTTGGATAACCTGCTGCGCTCGGCAGCTCGCGCGCCGGCGGTGCTCGCAATGCTCACGTACTGACGTGTACGCTCCGCTTGCTCCGCTCCGGCGGCCCGCGATCTGCCATCGCTCGCGACGGTTCTCCAAGGGCCTCGCTCGGCACGACCAGGCGGATGTGCGGCATGAGCATCTCGTTCTCATGTGAGTCCACCTCGGCCATAAGAGCCGCCATCCATGGCCAAGAGCTCCGTGGCCTGACTTTCCACAAAAGCCGCTTCGAACGATGCACTCAGAGCGAGGCATTGAAGCGGTTTTCTTCGAAGACCGAGCATGAGTGATTCCCTTCGTGACCAGTTGTTGAAAGCCGGTTTCAAGGCTACGCCGAAGCCGCAGGTCAAACCGCATTCGCACCAGCCCGTCCAGCACAAGGCGGCTTTGCACAAACCGCAGGCAAACAAGCCACAGCGCGAGCCTGGCGAACTCGATCTCGCGCAGGCGTTCGCGCTGCGCGCGAAAGTCGAGCGCTCCGAGCACGAAGCCGCCGAGCGCGAGGCGCGCGAGAAGGCGGCGAGGAAGAAGGAGATCAAGCGCAAACTGCAGGAACTGATCGGCGGCAATGCTCTGAATCGCGACAGCGCCGAGGAAACCCGTAACTTCGAATTCGCGGGCAGGATCCGGCGCGTCTATGTAACCAGGGACCAACTGGCCCAACTCAACGCTGGTGAATTGGGCGTGGTGATGCATGGCGGCCGTGCCTTGCTGGTTACGCGTGAGCTGGCACTGGCGGCACACGCCATCTCAGCGGAAGCCATCGCGCTGCTGGTCGATCCTACCGCGCCGATTGCCGACGACGGCGTGCCCGATGATTTGATGTGGTAAGCAGGAAAGCATCAGTCCGCAAATAAACGCAAATCAACGCGATTGGCGCTTGGGTTTACTGATGACTTGCGTTCATTCGCGTTCATTGGCGGACGGGTTTGGAATCCTCCGGTGTGCCTCGAAGCAGGAAAGGTAGGTTGGCCTACGCCGCTCTGACCGGCCCCGCCAACACCGGGTTGAACCACCCCTGTTTCGGCGCGAAGCGCGGGCCGTGGGTTTGTGCGAGCGTTTCGAGTTTTTCGCGCAGGGTTCCGGCGCCGGCCGAGCGGATGTACTGGATCGGACCACCGCGGAACGGTGCGAAACCGGTGCCGAAGATCACGCCGGCATCCAGCAGGTCGGCGTCCTCGACCACGCCGTCATGCAGGCAGGCCACGGCTTCGTTGAGCATCGGCAGGATCAGGCGATCCTCGAGGTCGGCGGGTGCGCGGTAGTTGGAATCGATCTTGGGTTTTTGCGGCTTGCCGTCTTTCCACACGTAGAAACCCTGGCCGTCCTTCTTGCCGCGCTTGCCCGCCTCGGCCCGGTCGGCGATGCCGTAGGGGATTTCCAGCTTCAGCAACGGACCAAGTTCGCGACCGACCGACATCGCAACGTCCAGCCCCACGGTGTCGGCCAGTTCAATCGGTCCCATCGGCATGCCAAAACGTTTCGCGGCGCGGTCGATTACCGGACCGGGGATGCCTTCGGCATGGCAGCGGATCGCTTCGAGCATATAGGGAACGAGGATGCGGTTGACCAGGAACCCCGGCGTGCCTTTGACCGGCACCGGCAATTTCCCGATCGCCTTCACCCAGGCCAGCGCGCGCTTGACGCTGCCTTCCTCCAGCCCGTCGTGGCACACCACTTCAACCAGCGGCATTTGCGCGACCGGATTGAAGAAGTGCAGGCCGAGGAATCGCTGCGGCTGCGTGAATGCCGTGCGCAGTTCGTCCAGAGGGATCGATGATGTATTGCTGGCGATCAATGCTTCCGGCGCCATCTTCGGTTCAAGCAGGCGATAGATCGCTTCCTTGGCTTCCGGGTTTTCGTAGATCGCCTCGATGGCCAGCTGCGCCGATGCCGCGCCGGCGCCTTCGACGTCGGCGACGAGACGTTTCGCGACCGGCTCGATGCGCTCGGGTGTCTTCAGTTTTTTCTCGAACAATTTGCGGGCGCGCGCCAGCGCAGGTTCGACGAACTTCATTTCGCGATCCTGCAGGGTGACTTCGAAGCCGCGCAAAGCGCTCCACGCCGCGATGTCGCCGCCCATCACGCCGGCGCCAACCACGTGCACGTGCTGAATCCCGTGCTTGGTGTCACCCGCCAGCGCACGCATGCGTTCGCGCAGAAAAAAGATGCGAATCAGGTTGCGCGCGGTGTCGGTCTTGGCGAGGCTCGCCACCGACGCTGCTTCCAGTCGCAAGCGTTGCCGGATGTTGCCGCCACCGCGCCGCCAGACCTCGATCAGCGCGAACGGGGCAGGGTAGTGCTGCGGCGATACCTTCGCGGCGGTTTGCTTGCGCATGACCGGCGCAAGAATCTGGCGCGCGAGCCAGGTGTTGGTCAGCCACGCCAATGCACGCTGGCCAAACGGGTGCGACACCGGATGCAAGGCCAATTCGCGTGCGACGTCGAGCAGCTTGCCGGGCAGTGCCAGCCGATCGACCAGACCATCGCTGCGCGCGCGTTCTGCCGACAGCGCGCGACCGGTCAGCATCATCGCCAGGGCTTGCGGTGCGCCGATCAGGCGCGGCAGGCGCGCCGTGCCGCCCCATCCGGGATGAATGCCGAGTTGCACTTCCGGCAGCGCGATGCGCGTCTCCGGTGCGCTGGCGGCGACCCGCATCCGGCACGCCAGCGCAAGTTCGGTGCCGCCGCCCATGCACGCTCCGTGGATCGCGGCAACGGTCGGCACAGGCAGCCGCGCCAGGTTCTGGAAGACCTGTTGGCCATGTTCGATTTCTTCGCGCACGCTGCCGGCGCGCTCGTAGCCTTCGAATTCGTTCAGATCGGCACCGACAGCAAAACCTGACGGCTTGCCGGAATGGATCACTACTGCGCGTGGCCGCTCGATCACGATGCGTTCCAGCATCGCATCCAGCTCGTCCAACACCGCGCGCGAAAGTGCGTTGACGCCGCTGCCGGCGCGGTTGAGGGTCAGGACCAGCACCCCGTCAGCGCCCAGCGAAGCTTGCCAATGCCTGAACCGCAATCCATCGAACACGTTGCGCTCCCGTTACCATCCAGCAGGCATCATCGGGTGGCTGGCGGGCGGGGTCAACGACTTCGAAACCGGCCGTGCGCTACGCTTGAATCCGGCGCATCCGGCCCAAGCATTGACCAGATACGTTGTGGAATTGCGAAATGGTGAAGTTGGGTGAACTTTCGCGCGGGGAGCGCGGTCTTACCGGCATGCACATAGCGTCCGGACTAGCAGGGAGTGAAGCCCGGATGGGCGATGTGGAAACCGATGGCGCATTGGTCGCGCGCGTGCGCAACGGCGACAGCCGGGCCTTCGACCTGCTGGTGCGCAAGTATCAGCACAAGATCATCGGCCTGATCTCCCGGTATGTGCACGATTGGGCCGAGTGCGAGGATGTCGCGCAGGAAGCCTTCATCCGTGCCTACCGCGCGATCGGCAACTTTCGTGGAGACAGTGCGTTCTACACCTGGCTGTACAAGATTGCCGTGAATACCGCCAAGAATCATCTCGTCGCCACGCGCCGCCGCCCGCCCGCCGAGGACATCGACGCCGAGACCGCAGTGCAGTTCGATTCCGGTATGCGACTGCGTGACGATGCCACTCCCGAACACGAACTCGCGCGTCACGAGATTGAACAAACCGTATTTGCCACGGTCGAAAAGTTGCCCGAGGAATTGCGTGACGCAATCACCCTGCGCGAAGTCGATGGACTGTCGTACGAGGAGATTGCCGAGCGCATGGGTTGCCCGATCGGCACCGTGCGTTCGCGCATTTTCCGGGCGCGCGAGGCGATCGACGAAAAGCTGCGCCCGCTGTTGTCCGATGATGCCGCTTGATGCATTGATGAAACCAGTCGCAAGAGGAAGCCGTTGATGGACCCGACCAGCCGCGAAGACCTTTCTGCCTTGATGGATGGCGAATTGGCCGCCGAGCCGACCCGCTTCCTGTTGCGTCGTCTCGAGCACGATCCCGACTTGTCCGCGACCTGGTCGCGCTGGCATTTGATTCGCGCGTGTCTCGTATCAGACCCGGCACGGATGTCGGAACCCAGGGCGGAT
Source organism: Rhodanobacter sp. (assembly GCA_022730295.1). Lineage (GTDB taxonomy): Bacteria > Pseudomonadota > Gammaproteobacteria > Xanthomonadales > Rhodanobacteraceae > 66-474. Next base: position 52,361 of record DZCM01000004.1, read on the forward strand.
ACCAACTTCGCCTCGAGGGTTGCGGCATCCGTGGCCGCGGACCAGGCTCCGCGCCAACCGCGGCGGCACTGGGCGCAGTACGTCGGCGGCGGTGCGCTTGCCGCGGGCGTTGCCGTCGCTGCATTGATGTTGAACGTCCCCAATTCTCCGATGGGCCAGCCTGCATCGATGGCGCAGAGCCGGGTTGCCGCACACGGTACGCAGGTTCCGGCCACGCTGGCGGCTACCACGCCTGCGGCGAACGCGGTCACGTCGCCGTGGATGTTGGCTCGCCAACCCACCGTGCTGGCCGCGCAACCCGCGTCAGCCAACGTGATTTACGGTACCGGTCTGATGCAGCCCGAGTACCTGCGTCGCGCCGCTTACGCCCAGGGCGCGTCGAACGTCGCAACGGCGCCAGTTTTCCAGGCTGACGTTTCCAACCAACCGTTCTCGATCGTGATCGTGCCCACGCCCGTTTCCAGTACGGCGGCGACCAGGCACTGAGCCTGCGGCGGCGGATGCAGCACGTCCTCGAACATTCGAGCGGACAGTGGCGAACATCCTGCTGCGCTCCTGACCTCGCCCAGCGCGTGCGGCAGCAGCAAACGCGCGCCACGGGCAAGCATATTCCTGCGTACTTCGATAAGGAGACATCCATGTTGAATCGGGCGAAGCAATTCAGCGCTATCTGCATTCTGTTGCTGTTTTCCGGAGCCGCATTGGCGGCCGCGCCGACAGTGGCGTTGCCGGACTTCACCAGCATCGTGCAGAAGTATGGCCCTGCGGTGGTGAACGTGGTGGCGCATTACAACCACACCAGCGAGATGGGTAACGACGAGCCAGGCCAGCAACAAGCACAACAGCCGCCGCCGCAAATCCAGGAGTTGTTCCGGCATTTTTTTGGAACCCCATTCGGCCCGCAGATGCAGCGGCCCGATCGTGGCGGTGAATCACTCGGCTCAGGCTTCATCATTTCGGCGGACGGTTACATCCTCACCAATCGGCACGTGGTCGCCAATGCGGATTCGGTGAAAGTACATTTGCCTGATCACCGCACGTACACCGCGAAGGTCGTCGGCGAGGACAAGATCTACGACATTGCACTGCTCAAGATCGACGCGACCGGGCTGCCGACGGTAGCCGTCGGCAACTCCAGTGATCTCAAACCCGGCCAGTGGGTGGTGGCGATCGGTTCGCCCTACGGTCTCGATCATTCGGTGAGTGCTGGCATCATCAGTTACGTTGGCCGCAGTCTCGGTCAGGACCAGTCGGACGTGCCCTTCATCCAGACCGATGTGCCGATCAATCGTGGCAACTCGGGCGGTCCGCTGTTCAACCTCGCCGGGCAGGTCATCGGCATCAACTCGCAGATATTTTCGACCGACGGGGGTGCGATGGGCCTATCGTTCTCGATCCCGATCGATCTGGCGATGAACGCCGCGCACCAGTTGCAGACCAAGGGCTATGTCAGTCGCGGCATGCTGGGTGTCGGTATCCAGAGCATCAATGAGAGCATCGCCAAGTCGAAGGGCCTGAAACAGGCGCAAGGTGCACTGATCACGCAAGTGCAATCGGGCGGCCCTGCCGCCAAGGCAGGCCTTGAGATTGGTGACGTGATCACCGCCTTCGATGGACACAAAATTTACGATTCGTCGCAGGTGCCGCCGGTGGTCGCGATGACCGCGCCGGGCACCGAGGCCACGCTCGACATCATTCGCAATGGCAAGCCGATGACGGTGAGGGTGAGGATTGGCGAAATGCCGCGCAACGGGCTGTCAGCCGAGTACCTCGCCGGCGCACCGTCGACGCGTGGCAGCAATTTGCTCGGCTTGAGCGTGCAGGACATCACGCCGCAAATCCGCCAGCAGCTTGGGTATCAGGGCAAGGGCGGCGTGGTGGTCACCGATGTCGAGGGCGCTGCTGCGCGAGCTGGCCTGTCGCCGGGCGACATCATCCTGCGCGTCGGCAACCAGGCCGTGGACAGCGTTGCCGGGTTCCGTCGAGAAACCGCCAACGTGAAGCCCGGCAGCACGGTGCTGGTACTGGTGTCACGGCAGGGCCAGAACACCTTCGTCACCATCAGCCCGCCGGCGAAGTAATCAGGCTTGCTGATTCAGGCCAAAAGGGCCTGCCGATGTCGGCAGGCCCTTTCGCTTTGCTGCCGCGGTTGCAGTTTTGATCAAGGGTATGATGAGGCTCCGTGTCCGGACTTGTTGCGTGCAATGAAACTGTATTCGATCGAAGGTAATACCCAGAAGCTCGATGGCGGGGCGATGTTCGGCAACGCCCCCAAAGCGATGTGGCAGAAGTGGATCGCGCCGGACGCGCAGAACTGCATTCCTCTGTCCTGCCGCTGCCTGCTGGCCACCGGTCTCGATGGCCGCAATGTGCTGTTTGAAACCGGCATCGGCGCCTTTTTCGAACCCAAGTTGCGCGAACGCTATGGCGTGGTCGAAGAGCGCCACGTGCTGCTGGAGTCGCTCGCAAAAGTTGGCCTGCGCCACGAAGACATTGATGTGGTGGTGCTCTCGCACCTGCATTTCGATCATGTCGGCGGGTTGCTGGCGGCGTGGGAGCCTCAGGCTGAGCAGCCCCCATCCAGTCCTGCGGGCCACCTTCCCCCGCAAGCAGGGGAAGGTGCGTCAGCGCGGCCTGCGGCTGCAAGCACGCACACGGGCGCCCCGCCGCGACTTTTGTTTCCGAATGCGCAGTACCTCGTCAGCGCCGGGCACTGGACGCGCGCCGTGCATCCGCATCCGCGTGACCGCGCCTCGTTCATCTCCGAGGTGCCCGCGTTGCTGGAGGCCAGCGGGCGGCTGGAGAAGATCGACGGCGATTACTCGCGCACGCTCGGCAAGGCCGTGCGCTTTCACTACTCGCAAGGCCACACGCCGGGACTGATGCTGGCGGAAATCGTCGGCCCGCACGGCAAGGACGGCGTGGTGTATTGCGCCGATCTCATTCCCGGTACGCCGTGGGTGCACCTGCCGGTGACGATGGGGTACGACCGCGCGCCGGAAATGTTGATCGACGAGAAGCGCGAATTTCTTGACGACAAGCTCGCGCGTGGCGTGCGCTTGTTCTTTACCCACGACCACGCAACTGCGATGGCGGCTCCGCACCGTGATGAGCGCGGGCGTTACGGCATTGTCGATGGACAGGCGCATTTCGCGGGAACTTCGTTGTAAGCTCGGCGCGTGAATCCTCGTCTCGAAACGCTGCTCAGCAACCCCTCGCGCAATCGCTTCCTGCTCGGCATCGTGTTGCTGCTCCTCGGGCTTGGGCTGTTGTGGACGACCGAACACACTGACCGGCTGCGGGCGATGGGCGAGGACGCGCTGGGCGGGTTCGTGCTGACCGGCAACGCCGCCAAGCCGGGTCCGGCGAGTGACGGGCAGTTGGTGCTGGCGGTCGGCGCACCGGTGCTCACCGCGCCCGCGAGTGACGCGCAATTCGGCGTGACCGCGCCGGCACCATCGCTGTTGCGCAAGGTCGAGATGTTCCAGTGGAAGGAAGTCCACGTCGGCGGCGGGCACAACTACGAGCTGGATTGGTACGACTACCCGATTGATTCATCGCAATTCATCGACCCCGCGGGGCACGGTAATCCCGGTGCGTTCCCGATCACCTCCGCGCGTTTCGACTCCGCCGGCGTGACCGTGGCCGGTTTTAAACTCGACACCGCGCTGGTGCGCATGATCCCCGGCGCCGAGCCGTTCGAGCCGCCGCTCGATCACTTACCTGCCAACATGGCGGCGACGTTCCAGGCGCGCGACGGGGTGCTGATCACCAGCAACAACGCTGCGCGTCCGCAAGTCGGCGACCTGCGGATCAGTTGGCAGGAAGTGGCCCCGGCCCATCTGACGGTGTTTGCGCGCGACGATCACGGCACGCTTGTACCCACCAATGATCCCGCTGGCGACCCGATTGCCCAGGTATTGATCGGCCGCGAGACGCTTACCGACGTGTTGACCGATGCGCCGCAGCCGCCGCGTCTCGCATGGGAGCGCCGGATCCTGTCTGTGCTGCTCGCATGGGCCGGCGCGTCGCTATTGCTTTCATGCTGGGGTCGCCATGATCGCTATTTGGCGCTGGCGGCCGCAGTCGTGCCGTTGGCGGTGCTGGCGGTGGTGAACTGGTGGGGTGTGCGGATGCCGGCTGCGATAGCTCTCGTTTTCATCGCGATCGCGGCAGCGGTATTCGCGAGCTGGCGTTGGCGTTTGCCCGTGGGCAAGGAGTGAAGTATGCGGATTGCGGGTTTCTATGTCGCCCTGAACGTGTTGCTGGTGCTGGCGCTGGCCATCCGCGTGATGTGGTTGCGCAATACGCGTGGCGTGGGCATCGGTAGCGGCGGGGATGACGGCCTTGCCAAAGCAATCCGGGTGCACGGCAATGCCGTCGAATACGTGCCGTTGGCGCTGGTGATGCTGGTAGTGCTTGCGTTCGAAGGCACCCGCCCGCTGTGGTTGCATGTGTTCGGGATCGGCTTGCTGGCAGCCCGGCTCATCCACGCATCCGGGCTGTCATTCCACGCCGGGCGCTCACTCGGACGGTTGGTTGGGGCCGGCCTGACCCTGCTGGTGATGATCGCGATGGCGATCCAGTTGATCGTCTGCTTCGTCGCACCCGCTTGATCCCGGCGCGTGCTGCACGCGACGATCGCGCGGGTTACAACTCCAGGCCCGCCATGCCCAGCGTGTTGTAGCCGGCGTCGACGTAGGTCACCTCGCCGGTGATGCCGGAAGCGAGGTCGGAGCACAGGAAGGCGGCGGTATTGCCGACTTCCTCGATGGTGACGCTGCGGCGCAACGGCGCCACGTGCTCGACGTGGTCCAGCATTTTGCGGAAACCCGAGATGCCGGCCGCGGCGAGGGTCTTGATCGGTCCGGCCGAGATGGCGTTGACGCGTGTGCCCTCCGGACCGAGGTTGTAGGCGAGGTAGCGCACGTTGGCCTCGAGGCTGGCCTTGGCCAGCCCCATCACGTTGTACGACGCCAGTGCCCGCTCGGCGCCGAGGTAGGTCAAGGTGAGGACTGCGCCATTGCGGCCCTGCATCAGCGGACGCGCGGCCTTGGCCAGCGCGGCGAGGCTGTAAC
>DZCM01000005.1:0-17946 GCA_022730295.1 Rhodanobacter sp.
GGCAAGGTGCCAGGTAACGCCTGGGCGGCGCGAGCCGACGGAAAGTGCAACAGAGAGCAGACCGCCGATGACCATTTGCGACTTGTGCGCGGGTGGAACAGGCAAGGGTGAAACGGTGCGGCAAGAGCGCACCGCGAGCCGGGCAACCGGCCGGCACGGCAAACCCCACCTGGAGCAAGACCAAATAGGGGAGCAATGGCTTGGCCCGAGCCGCTCCCGGGTTGGTTGCTTGAGCATGGCGGCGACGCCATGCCTAGAGGAATGACTGTCACGCCGCAAGGCGCACAGGACCCGGCTTACAGGCCGACTCCGCTGTTTTTGCGATCGTCCCTGATCGCAGCCCAACGTTGCGGCGACGCAACGTGCAGGTGTGCGCAGCGAGCGACACCGCTTCGGCCATCCATGGTCTGACTTCCCACAAAAGCGGTTTCGGCCGGAACACGCATCGGCTCGCTGGTTTGCCGCGGCTGCGTCTCGCGCTGGCACTGCCCAATCAGCATGCGCAACGCACTCGAGTCGGCCTCGGTCCGCGTTTGGAGGCCCGGTAGGGCAGACCCTTCTGCGTGGTGATCCGTCAAACAACTGTTCGGGCGGGCCTGGCTTTGACCACCGCGAAACTGATCTGGGCCTGAATCTGGCGTGCGAAAAAAGCGTGCGAAAAGCGTGCGATTGATCTCATTTGCACCAATCCTGACTCAATGAATTCCTTTGTGTTCAATGACCTTGAGTAGGTAGCTCACAAGCGACCTGAAATTTGGTCAGAAATTCTCCTTTCCCATTGAAATACAAGCAAAAAATTCCTTGACAGTCTCAAACCCTGCGACTAAGGTGGCACACGTGTGGTTTTGTGGGAATACGTGGGAATCTTTGGCGCATGTTTCAGGGCGAGACCGCAATCAGCGTGGATGACAAGGGCCGGATGGCGATTCCAACCGCCTACCGCGAGCTGATTGCGCGCGTGTGCAACAACCATCTCGTCGTTGCCTACAACCCCTTCGAACACGGTTGTCTGTGGGTGTTTCCGCAGCCCGACTGGGAGCGGGTGCGCGATCAGGTGAACGCATTGTCCACCGTCAAGCGCGTGCACCGCGACCTGCAACTGAAACTGGTCGGCGCCGCGACGCAAGTCGAGCTGGACGGTGCGGCGCGCGTTTTGCTGCCGGCCAGCCAGCGGGCGACGTCCGGCATCGGCAAAAAAGCGGTGTTGCTCGGGATGGGCAACAAGTTCGAGCTGTGGAGCGAAGAGGCGCACCTCGCCAAGATCCAGCAAACGATCGGTGAGGATGATGTCAGCGAGGACATGGCGGGATTGAGATTGTGATGCGCGCATTCGGCCAGCGGCCAACGGCGCCGGGCCGGATGCAAGGCGGAAACGGGCGACACATGCGGCGCACGCGGCGTGCGCGGATGCGGCGGATGGACGGAACGCGAACGATGACGGATGGGAGCGTGCTTCAGCACATCCCGGTGTTGCGCGATGCGGTGCTGGCCGGCCTCGCTGTGCACCCGGATGGACGCTATCTCGACGGCACCTTCGGGCGTGGTGGCCATGCGCGGGCCATCCTGGCGCAGCTCGGACCGGATGGCCGGCTGCTGTTGATGGATCGCGACCCCGCCGCGATCGCGCATGCGAAAGGCGAGTTCGTCGGTGATGCGCGCATTGCCATCCGGCACGCGAACTTCTCGGCGCTTGGCGAATGGGACGAAGTGCGCGCCGGTTTGGATGGGGTCCTGCTGGATCTTGGCGTGTCCTCGCCGCAACTGGACGATGCTGCGCGCGGATTTTCCTTCCAGTCGGATGCGCCGCTCGACATGCGCATGGATCCCACCGCTGGATTCAGTGCGGCGGAATTCCTTGCACAGGCGGACGAACGCGACATCGCCGACGTACTCTGGCGCTACGGCGAGGAACGCATGAGCCGGCGCATCGCGCGTGCGATCGGCGCGCGGCGGGCCGAGGCGCCGATCGCCAGCACGCGCGAACTGGCGGAACTGGTCGAGCGCACGCTGGGCCGGCGCGAGCGCAACAAACATCCGGCCACGCGCACCTTCCAGGCGTTGCGCCTGTACGTCAACGACGAGCTTGGTTCGCTCGAGCGCGTGCTGCCGGCCGCTGCCGCCGCATTGAAGCCAGGCGGGCGGCTCGCGGTGATCAGCTTCCATTCGCTGGAAGACCGCATCGTCAAGCGGTTCATCCGTGGCGATGCGGAGCGCGTACGGGTACCCCGCGGCCTGCCGCAACCGCTTGCCGCGCTGCCGCCGCTGCGCGCAATCGGCCACGCGCAGAAACCCGGCGACGAAGAATTGGCGCGCAATCCGCGCGCCCGCTCGGCGGTGTTGCGGATCGCTGAGAAGCGCGAGTCCGAGGTGTCCGCATGAAGGCGATCGGTGTGCTCGCGGTGGGTGTGCTGCTGCTGGCGGTTGTCGCCAGCGGCATCGCTGTAGTGTGGGCGCGCCAGCAGGATCGCATGGCCTTCGTGCAACTGACGAAACTGCAGAGCCAGCGCGATGCGTTGAACGTGGAGTTCGGACGGCTGGAACTGGAGCAGGCGACCTGGGCCAGCCCCGCCCGGATCGAGACGATCGCGCGCGGCCAACTTGGCATGATCAGCCCGCCGGCACCGAGCGTGGAGATGATCCGCGAATGAATCCGCGACGGCCACGCGAAGCCACCGCGCATCCGCCGCGCCGCCACCGGCCCGACACGCGCAAGCGTCTTGCGCTGGTGTTCGGCGTGCTGGGCGTGGCTGCGTGCGGACTGGTCGCGCGTGCCGTCGACTTGCAAGTCGTGCACCAGAAATTCCTGCAGCAGCAGGGTGACGCGCGCTTCCTGCGCGAGGTCGAAGTGCCCGTTTCGCGCGGCACCATCTACGACCGCAACGGCGTGCCGCTGGCAGTTTCCACGCCGATGTTGTCGCTCTGGGCCAATCCGAAGGTACTGCTGCAACACGCGGATCGCATCGACGGCCTGGCCAGGGCGCTGGGCGTCAACGCGGTCGACCTCAAACGCAAACTCGAGCAACGCAACGATCGAGACTTCGTTTACCTGCGCCGTCTGATGCCGCCTGATGCCGCCAAGGCGGTACTGGCGCTGGATATCCCCGGCGTCAACAGCGAGCGCGAATACAAGCGTTTCTATCCCGATGGTGCCGCCACCGCGCACGTGCTCGGCTTTACCAACATCGACGACCACGGCCAGGAAGGGTTGGAACTGGCCTACGACGGCTGGCTGGCCGGCAAGCCAGGCGAGAAGCGCGTGATCCGCGACCGCCTGGGTCATACCGTTGAAAACGTCGAGCAGATCCGCGCGCCCACGCCAGGGCACGACCTGACCCTCAGCATCGACAGTCGCATCCAGTACCTCGCCTACAGCGCGCTGTCCGACGCCATCGTGAAGCGCCATGCGGCCTCCGGGTCGATGGTGATCCTCGATCCGCGCAATGGCGAGATCCTCGCCATGGTCAACGTGCCGTCGTACAACCCGAACGATCTCGATAGCAGCAATCCGGCGCAGCGCCGCAATCGCGCGGTCACGGATGTCACTGAGCCCGGCTCGACGATGAAGCCGTTCACGATTTCCACCGCGCTGGAGTCCGGTGAGTGGACGCCGTCCACGATGATCGACACCAACCCTGGTTGGTTCATGATCGACGGGAATACCGTCCGCGACGACAGCAACAACGGCCGCATCGACGTCACCCACGTCATCACTTATTCCAGCAACGTCGGTGCGTCGAAGATCTCGCTGACACTGACGGCGCAGCAAATGGCCAAGGTGTTGCATCAATTCGGCTTCGACCAGAGCACTGGCAGCGGCTTCCCGGGCGAAGTTGGCGGCTACATCCCCGCACCGCGCACCTGGGGCGATTTCGTCAAGGCGACGATTGCGTTCGGCTATGGCATCAACGTCACCGCGCTGCAGCTGGCGCAGGCTTATGCGACCATCGCCGACGGCGGTGTCCGGCACACGCCGACCTTCATCAAGGGGGATGACAACCCCGGCGTGCGCGTGGAGCCGCAGAAAATTTCCGCCGAAGTCATGGCGATGCTGCGCACCGTGGTCGGCCCGCCTCCGGCTACCGCGCCGCAGGCGGCGATCGCCGACTACACCGTCGCCGGCAAGACCGGCACGGCGCACATCGCGATCCCGGGCGGCTATGCCCGCGATCGTTACGACGCGCTGTTCTGCGGGATCGTGCCGGCCGGCGATCCGCGCCTGGTCGGCGTGGTGATCATTCGCGACGCGGGTGGCCACGGCGGTGAATACTTTGGCGGGCTGGTATCGGCGCCAGTGTTCCGCGACGTGATGACCGGTGCGCTGCGCCTGCTCGACGTGCCGCCCGACAACGTGCAGCAGTGGTACACAGGTGGCGCCGTCACGCCGGCACCTGTGCCGAAACCCGAAGTTGCGTCCGCGCCCGCCAAACAGGGGGCGACGCCATGACGGCCATGCGCCTCGACGAATTGTTGTGCGATCTCGCCACGCCCGAGCGCGGCGACATCATGGTGACCGGATTGACTCAGGATTCACGTGCTGTGCGCACAGGCGATGCCTTCGTTGCATTGGCTGGGGTGCAACATCACGGCATCGAGTTTGCGCCGGTGGCGACAGCCCAAGGCGCTGCCGTCGTACTCGCCGAGCGTGTTCCTGGACGAGCGCAGTCGCTCCCGCGTTCCTCGGGGATGGCACCTGCAGGGCGGATGGGGGACGATCAACACGCAGTTGTCTGGATCGACAACCTGCGCGCCCACCTCGGTGCGATCGCCGTGCGTTTTTACGGCGACCCGTCTGCTGCAATGGAAGTCGTCGGCGTCACCGGTACCAGCGGCAAGACCTCGGTCGTGCAATTGCTGGCACAAGCATTCACTCATCTGGGCCAGCGCGCGGCGACCATCGGGACCCTGGGCGCAGGCTTGCATGGCGCGCTGCATGCGGGCGAGCGCACCACCCCGGACGTACTCCGTGTGCACGGGCTGCTGGCGGAATTCCGCGACGCGGGCGCCACCTGCGTGGCGATGGAGGTGTCCTCGCACGCGCTCGACCAGCAGCGCGCCGATGGCGTGCACTTCGACGTCGCGGTGTTCACCAATCTCACCCGCGATCATCTCGACTATCACCACACCATGGAAGCCTACGGCGCGGCCAAGGCCAAACTGTTTGCATGGCCGGGTCTGCGCGCCGCGGTGATCAATGTGGACGACGTGTTCGGGCGCGAACTGGCCGCGGGTGTTGCCAAGGGTGTGTGCGTGTTGCGTTGCGCGATCGGGGGCGCTGATGCAGAACTGCGCGCGCGCGCTGTGCGCACCCACTCCGATGGCATCGACTTTGAGCTGGCGACGCCGTGGGGCAGCACGAACGTGCACAGTCAACTGCTTGGCCGCTTCAATGTCGCCAACTTGCTGGCGGTGGCCGGGGTGCTGGGCGCGCTGGACGTGCCGTTCACGCAGATCAAGGCTGCGCTGAAAATCCTGCAACCGGTGGCCGGGCGCATGAATCGCCTCGGTGGCGGGGCGCTGCCGTTGGTGGTGGTCGATTACTCGCACAAGCCCGATGCGCTGGAACAGGTGCTCATGACGTTGCGTGACCATTGCGACGGCAGCCTGATTTGCGTGTTCGGATGCGGCGGCGAGCGCGACGCCGGCAAGCGCCCGCTGATGGGCGCGATCGCCGAGCGCCTCGCCGACGGCGTGATCGTCACCGATGACAACCCGCGTGGCGAAGATGGCGATGCGATCGTTGCGCAGATCGTGGCTGGTTTGCGCGAGCCCGGCCGCGTGATCGTTGAGCGCGATCGCGCCGCGGCCATCGGCATGGCGATCGAGCGTGCGCGTGCCGGCGACGTGGTGTTGATCGCCGGCAAGGGCCACGAAACGTATCAGGAAAGCGCCGGCGTAAAGCATCCGTTCGATGACTTCAAGGTGGCGTCTGCCGCGTTGGGGAGGCGTCCATGTTGAGCCTGAGCCTGCGGGCCATCGCGGTGTGGACGCGCGGCACTCTCAACGGTGCGGATGCGCCGGTGCACGGCGTGTCCACCGATTCGCGCACGCTGCGGGCCGGCGATTTGTTCGTGGCGTTGCAGGGCGACACCCACGATGGGCACGATCACGTCGATGGCGCCGAGGCACGTGGCGCAGCCGGCGTGATCGTCTCGCGGCGGGTCGATACGACGTTGCCGCAGATCGTGGTGGCTGACACCTTGCACGCGCTCGGCGACCTCGCCAGCGCGGTACGCGCGCAACGCGATGTCACGGTTGTCGGTATCACCGGTTCCAACGGCAAGACCTCGGTGAAGACGCTGGCTGCGGGGATCTTCGCGCGGGCCGGTGCCACCCATGGCAACCCTGGCAGTTTCAACAACGAGATCGGCCTGCCGCTGACCCTGCTGGCGATGCCCGAGGACACGCAATATGCCGTACTCGAGATGGGCGCCGGCAAACCCGGTGACATCGCCTATCTCGCGGCGATCGCCCGTCCGCGCATTGGCCTGGTCAACAACATCGGGCCCGCGCACCTCGAACGCATGCACACGCTGGAAGGTGTCGCCGAAACCAAGGGCGCGATGTACCAGGCGCTGCCGCCGGACGGCATTGCGGTGATCAATGCCGACGATGCGTTCGCGAATTACTTTGCCGGCCTTGCAGGCGCGCGGCGGATCTTGCGGTTCGGGCTGGAAGCGGCGGCCGATGTGACCGCGGCGAACGTGCGCTTGCACGCCGATGCCAGCGAGTTCGATTTGCACACACCCGCCGGCCATGCAAGCGTGCGCCTGCCGCTGCCCGGCCGCCACAACGTCGCCAATGCGTTGGCGGCCGCGGCGCTGGCGCATGCGGCGGGCTTGGGCCTGGATGACATTGTCGCGGGCTTGCGGGGCGCCGAGGCAGTGAGTGGACGGTTGTTGCGGTACGTCGCGCCCGCAGGCTGGGTCTTGCTCGACGACAGTTACAACGCCAACCCTGGCTCCGCGCTGGCCGCGGTGGCGACGCTGGCGTTGCAAGCCGGCGAGCGCTGGCTGGTGCTGGGCGACATGGCCGAGTTGGGCACGGACAGCGCTGCGTTGCACGCCGGCATCGGCCGCGCCGCACGTGAACAGGGCATCGAGCGCATCTACGTAGTCGGCGACAAAGCCGCCGATGCTGCGCACGCATTCGGCGACGCAGCGCAGGCGTTCGCCGGCCAGCCGGCCTTGATTGAAGTCCTGCTGCGCGACCTGCGTCCGGGCGTGACGTTGCTGGTCAAGGGCTCGCATTCATCGCACATGGAGAACGTCGTGGCGGCGTTGCGCGGTGATGGCAAAGGGGGACGCAATGCTGTTTGAACTGGCCCACTGGCTCGAACGTTACTTCGGCGCGTTCCGGCTGTTCGACTACATCACCTTCCGTACCATCATGGCGGCGTTGACCGGGCTTGGCGTGTCGCTGTTTTGCGGCCCTGCCATGATCCGCAAGCTGACCGCGCTCAAGGCCGGGCAGGTGGTGCGCGACGACGGTCCCAAGACGCATCTGTCCAAGGCTGGCACCCCGACCATGGGCGGTGCCCTGATCATCGCCGCGGTCGTGATTGCCGCGTTGCTGTGGGGCGACCTGCACAACCGCTACCTGTGGGTGGTGTTGCTGGTGACCATTGCGTACGGCGTCATCGGCTTCTACGACGACTACCGCAAGCTGGTGCTGAAGGATCCACACGGGTTGCCGGCGCGCTGGAAGTACCTCGCGCAGTCGGTGGTGGGCCTGGCTGCGGCGTGGTTCCTGTTTCACACCGCCAGCGTGCCAGCCGCAACCGCCTTGTATGTGCCGTTGTTCAAGCACGTGGCGATACCGCTGGGCGGCGGCTTCATCGTGATCGCCTATCTGTGGATCGTCGGCTTCTCGAACGCGGTGAACCTTACCGATGGCCTTGACGGTCTCGCGATCATGCCGGCAGTGCTGGTGGCGGCGGCCCTCGGCGCGTTCGCCTATGTCGCCGGCAACGTGGTGTTCTCGGCCTACCTCGGCATTCCCTCGATTCCGGGTGCGGGTGAACTCAGCATTTTCTGCGGTGCCATGACCGGTGCCGGACTCGGCTTCCTGTGGTTCAACACCTATCCCGCGCAAGTATTCATGGGCGATGTCGGCGCGTTGTCGATCGGTGCGGCGATCGGCTGCGTGGCGGTAATCGTGCGCCAGGAAATCATCCTGCTGGTGATGGGCGGCCTGTTCGTGGTGGAAACCGCCTCGGTGATGCTGCAGGTCGGCAGCTTCAAATTGCGCGGCAAGCGCGTGTTCCGGATGGCACCCATCCACCATCACTTCGAGTTGAAGGGCTGGCCCGAGCCGCGCGTGATCGTGCGCTTCTGGATCATCTCGGTGGTGCTGGTGCTGGTCGGTTTGGCGACGTTGAAGGTCAGGTGATGGCGAACTGGTTTGGTCCATCGCAAGCGGTTCGCAAGCCCGGTCCCGAGGGCCGTTTCGACCCGTGGCTGCTGCTGGCGATCATCGGGCTGGTGGCGTTCGGCATCGTGATGGTGGCTTCGAGTTCGATCGCGGTTGCCGATGGCCAGCACATTGGCGAGTTCCATTACCTCGAACGGCACTTGTTGTTCCTCGCGTGCGGCGGTGCGGTTGCCGTCGGCATCGCGCTGTGGATGGAACTGGATACGCTCGAAAAGTATTCCGGCTGGCTGATGCTGGGTACGTTTGTGCTGTTGCTGCTGGTGTTCGTGCCGCACATCGGCATGCGCATCAATGGCGCGCGGCGCTGGATCAACCTCGGCATCTCAGGGTTCCAGCCGGTCGAGCTGGCCAAGCTGACTGTGGTGCTGTACGTCGCCAGCTACCTCGTGCGCCATCGCGACAGCGTAGAGACGAAATTCCTCGGCGCGGTGAAGCCGATGGCGGTGGCGGGCCTCACGGCGGTGTTGCTGCTGGCGCAGCCGGACTTCGGCTCGGCCGCGCTGATTGGCATCGTCACAATCGGCATGCTGTGGCTGGGCGGCGCGCGCATGCGCAACCTGGTGATCATGGGTCTGCCGGCGATTCCGCTCGGCGCGTGGCTGGCGCTGTCGACCGATTACCGCGTGCGGCGCATCACCTCCTTCCTCGATCCGTGGAAGGATCCGTTCGACAACGGCTTCCAGCTGACCCAGGCCTTGATCGCGGTCGGCCGCGGCAAGTGGTTCGGCGTGGGCCTTGGTGGCAGCGTGCAGAAACTGTTTTACCTGCCGGAAGCGCACACCGACTTCATCCTCGCCGTGATCGGCGAGGAGCTGGGCTTCGTTGGCGTGCTCTTCGTGCTGCTGTTGTTTGCGCTGCTGGTGGGACGCGGCTTGCAACTCGGCCTGCGCGGCGTCGAAGTGGGCCAGCAGCGTGCGGGCTACGTTGCCTTCGGTATTTCGCTGATGATCGGTTTGCAGGCGCTGGTGTCGGTGGGCGTGAATCTTGGCGTGCTGCCGACCAAAGGCCTGACCCTGCCGCTGATCAGTTCGGGCGGGTCGAGCACCTTGGTGACCTGCATCATGCTGGGCGTGCTGGTGCGCGCCACCTATGAAATCCATCGCGCCGATGCGCGCCGGATGGCGACGCGGCGCCCGGATGCGCATGCGGCAGGCGATGCGGTGTCAAGCGACCAGCCCACCGCCGAATTGCCGTTGGCTGCACGCCGCCGCATCGAACCGGTGCTTGGCGAGGTGAACGCATGAACGCCGGCCTGCCCGCACCCGTGCTGATCATGGCCGGCGGTACCGGTGGCCACATATTCCCCGGCCTTGCGGTGGCAGCGGCCTTGCGCGCGCGCGATGTGCCGGTGGTGTGGCTGGGTGCGCGCGGCGGCATGGAAAACCGCATCGTGCCGGAGCACCACATTGATCTCTTGACGGTGCCGGTGACGGGGCTGCGCGGCAAGGGACTGATGCAACGCCTCGCGGCGCCGTGGATGTTGCTGCGTGCAGGTTTTGCGGCCTGGAAAATCTTGCACGCGGTGCAACCGCGCAGCGTACTCTCGCTCGGCGGCTACGTGGCCGGGCCTGGCGGTGTTGCAGCACGGCTGCAGCGCAAGCCGCTGCTGGTGCACGAGCAGAACCGCATCGCCGGCTACACCAACCGCGTGCTCGCCAAGCGCGCGCAAAAGGTGATGACGGGCTTCGCCGACGCGTTCCCGCCCGAGCGGCAGGCCGAGTGGACCGGCAATCCGGTGCGCGCGGCGATCGCCGCGTTGGCATCGCCGTCGGCGCGCTTCGCCGCCCGCACCGGCGCGCCGCATTTGTTGATCCTGGGTGGCAGCCTTGGTGCCCGCACCTTGAACCAGGGCGTGCCGAACGCACTGTCGCTGATCCCGGCCGGCCGCCGCCCGGAAGTGCTGCACCAATGCGGCAAGGCGAACGTCGAGGCTACCCGCGCTGCCTACAAGCGTGCCGATGTCGACGCGCAGGTCGAGCCGTTCCTTGACGACATGACGGCGGCCTACGCCTGGGCCGACCTCGTGGTTTGCCGCGCCGGCGCCTTGACGCTGGCGGAACTGGCGGCCGCGGGCCTCGGCGCGATCCTGCTGCCGTATCCCTATGCGGTCGACGATCACCAGACCAAAAATGCCGAGGGCTTTGTCGCGATCGGCGCCGCCGAACTGGTGCAGGACCGCGACTTCGAACCCTCGCGTTTCGCCGGAATGCTCGAACACCTGTTGCGTGATGGCGACAAGCGCCTCGCGATGGCGAACGCCGCGCGCACCCTGGCCAAGCCGGATGCCGCCGACACCATCGCGCAACGTTGCCTGGAGGTGGCCGCATGACGCCGCATCGCTTGCCGCCGCACGGTGACATCATGCAGGGCTTCCGCCGTGTGCATTTCATCGGCATCGGCGGCGCCGGCATGAGCGGCATCGCCGAGGTGTTGCATACGCTCGGCTACGACGTGTCCGGTTCCGATCGCGCGGCGTCGGCCGTCACCGAACGCCTCGCCGGCATGGGCATCGAGGTTGCGCTCGGCCACGCCGCCGAACACGTCGCCAACGTCGATGCGGTGGTGGTGTCCAGCGCCATCAAGACCGACAACCCGGAACTGGTGGCGGCGCACGCACGCCGTATCCCGGTGGTGCCACGCGCCGAGATGTTGGGCGAGCTGATGCGCTTCCGCCGTGGTATCGCGGTGGCCGGCACGCACGGCAAGACGACGACGACCAGCCTGGTCGCCAGCGTGTTGGCCGAAGCCGGTTATGACCCGACCTTCGTGATCGGCGGGCAACTGCTTTCCGCCGGCGCACACGCGCGCCTCGGTGCCGGCAATTACCTGGTTGCCGAGGCCGATGAATCGGACGGCTCGTTCCTGAAGCTGTCGCCGGTGGCTTCCATCATCACCAACATCGACGCCGACCACCTCGACCACTACCACGAAGATTTTTCCGAGCTGAAGCAGGCTTTCGCGGACTTCCTGCACCGGCTGCCGTTTTATGGCCTTGCGGTACTTTGCGTGGATGATCCCGAGGTGGCCGCGCTGGCACAGGCAACCCCGCGCTCGACCCTCACCTATGCGATCGACAATGCGGCCGACGTGCGTGGGTCCAACCTGCGCGCCGACGGTGCGCGCATGCATTTCGACCTCGCGTTGCCGAATCAACCATCGCTGCCGGTAACGCTCAACCTGCCGGGCCGCCACAACGTGTTGAATGCGCTGGCCGCGGCCACGCTTGGCTGGCACCTCGGGGTGGAGCCGTTCGCGATCGCGCGCGCGCTGGAACGATTCCAGGGCGTGGGCCGGCGCTTCCACATCAATGGTGAGCTGCCGATCGACGCGGGCAAGGTGCTGCTGGTCGACGACTATGGCCACCATCCGCGCGAGCTCGCCGCGGTGATGCAGGCCGCACGCGCGGGTTGGCCGGACCGGCGCCTCGTGATGGTGTTCCAGCCGCATCGTTACACCCGCACCCGCGACCTGCTGGACGACTTCGCCGGCGTGTTGTGCGAGGCCGACGCATTGGTGTTGAACGACGTGTATCCCGCCGGCGAGGCGCCGATTGCGGGCGCCGATGGCCGCGCGCTGGCCCGCACGGTGCGTGCGCGCGGCAAGGTCGATCCGGTGTTCGTCGAACACCCCCACGGCTTGTCTGAAGCGCTGCCGGCGCTGTTGCGCGATGGCGACCTGGTGCTCCTGCTCGGCGCCGGCGACATCGGCGCGGCAGCGGTGGAACTGGCACGGCGCGGGCATTTGAAATCGGAGAACGCTGCATGACGATCCAGGCAACCATCCGCCGCATCACCGATCCGCGCGACTTCGGTCGCGTCGCGGTGGTTATGGGTGGAAGTTCCGCCGAGCGCGAGGTGTCCTTGAACTCCGGCCAGGGCGTGCTGGACGCACTCAAGAGCCGTGGGGTCGATGCGCATGCGATCGATGGCATTCCGGCGCTGCTCGACGCCGTGCGCGCCGGTCACTTCGCGCGCGTGTTCAACATCCTGCACGGCCAGCACGGCGGCGGCGAGGACGGCGTCCTGCAAGGCGCGCTGGATTCGCTGCACATTCCGTACACCGGTTCCGGCGTGCTCGGCTCGGCGCTGTCGATGGACAAGGTGCGCAGCAAGTGGGTCTGGGGCTCGCTCGGCTTGCCCACGCCGAAATTCATGCCGCTGCCGCGCGGCGGTGACGTGCATGCCGCCGCGCGTCACGTGGGCTTCCCGTTGATCGTGAAACCCGCGAGCGAAGGCTCCAGCGTCGGCGTGTCGCGCGTGTTCGACGAGTCCGGTCTTGACGACGCGGTAACGCTCGCGCAGCGTTATCCCGGCAACATGCTGATGGAAACGCTGATCGAAGGCGACGAGTTCACCGTCTCGATCCTTGGCCGCGAGGTATTGCCCAGCATTCGCATCGTGCCCAAGGGCGAGTACTACGACTACAACGCCAAGTACGTCGCCGAAGACACCCAATACATCTGTCCCGGCCTCGACGGCGATGCGGAGGCGGGCTTGCGCTCGCTGGCATTGCGCGCGTTCGATGCGTTGGGCTGCTCCGGCTGGGGTCGCGTCGACGTGATGCGCGATCGTCAAGGCCGCAACTGGTTGCTGGAGGTCAATACCGCACCCGGCATGACCTCGCACTCACTGGTGCCGAAGGCCGCCGCGCAAGCGGGCGTCGACTATGCCGAATTGTGCTGGCGGGTACTGGCAACCTCGTTCGACCGCGAAGCCGGAGGCGCCGCATGAAGGGCATCGCCTCCCTGCGTCTCGCCGCCTGGTCGCTTGCGATCGTGCTGGTTGCGCTGCCGGTGGTGGGCGTGTTGCAAGGCTGGTTCGCGTCGGGCCGTTGGCCGGTGCGGCAATTGCAAGTGCACGCCACCTTCCGGCACGTCAGTTCCGACGAAGTACGGGCCGCGGTGACGCCGTCGCTGGGCGCCGGGTTCTTCGCGATCAACCTCGACAAGGTGCGTGACGCGGTCGCTGCACTGCCGTGGGTGGGGCAGGTCGAGGTCAGCAAGCACTGGCCGGATGCGCTGGACATCACCATCCGCGAAATCGAGCCGGTGGCGCGCTGGGGCAGCACCGCCTTGCTCGGGCGCAGCGGGCGGATTTTCACGGTGCCCGACCCGGGTGTTGTCAATGGCTTGCCGCAATTCAATGCGCCCGCTGGCCGCGCCGCCGACGTGATGGCGTTCTTCCACGCCGCGCAACAGGACTTCACGCCCTATGGCCTGCACGTCACCAGCGTCGATCTGTCGGCGCTTGGCAGTTGGTCGCTCACGCTTTCCAACGGCGGACAGGTTGTGGTGGGTGGCGAACAACCCGACCAGCGGCTCGCGCGCTTCGCGGCGGCACTGCCAATCTTGATGCGCGGGCGCGACGGCGGATTCACTTATGCCGATTTGCGTTACAGCAACGGTTTCGCGGTGCGTTGGCCCGATGTGGCGGCGCCAGCTTCAACCATGCCAGTACCCCATGCAACTCCAACCAATGGTGGCTCCCATGCTGCTGACCGAAACGTTTAGACCCATGAGTCGCAAGAGCAACAAGCATCTCGTGGTGGGCCTTGATATCGGCACCTCCAAGGTGATGGCGATAGTCGGCGAATACCTGCCAGGTGAAGCGGTCGAGGTCATCGGCTTCGGCAGCCACATCTCACGCGGAATGAAAAAAGGCGTCGTGGTGGAGATCGAGTCGAACGTCAACTCGATCCGGCGCGCGGTCGAAGAGGCCGAACAAATGGCCGGTTGCGACATTCGTTCGGTGTGCGCGACGATCTCCGGCAGTCACCTCGAGACCCACAATTCACATGGGGCCGCGGCGATCCGCGACCGCGAGGTGGCGCCCGACGATCTGGAGCAGGTGCTGGAATCGGCCAGCGCGGTGGCGATTCCGGCCGACCGCAAGGTGCTCTACAAGGATCCGCAGGAATATCGCATCGACGGCCAGGACGGCATCCGCCACCCGATCGGGATGAGTGGCGTGCGCCTCGAAGCCGGCGTGCATCTCGTCACTGGCGCCGCCTCGGCGGTACAAAACCTGACCAAGTGCATCCAGCGTTGCGGGCTCGCCGTCGACGAACTGGTGCCGGGCGCGGTGGCCGCCGCCAAGGCCGTGTTGACCGAGGACGAGCGCGAGCTCGGCGTGTGCGTGGTCGACATCGGCGCCGGCACCACCGACATAGCAATCTACGCGCAGGGTGCGATCCGCTACACCAAGTCGTTGCCGCTCGGCGGCGATCAGGTGACGTCTGACATTTCCCAGTACGTGCAGACGCCGACGGCGAATGCCGAGGAGATCAAGGTGAAATACGGCTGCGCGCTGGCGCAGCTGGCGCGCGGGGAAGAAACCATCCAGGTGCCGAGCGTGGGCGATCGCCCGCCACGACGCCTGCAGCGGCAGGCGTTGGCGCAATCGATCCAGGCGCGCTACGAAGAAATCTTCGAGATCGTGCAGGACGAACTGCGCCGCTCCGGCTACGAAAACCTGCTGGCCGCAGGTGTGGTGCTGGCGGGCGGCGCCTCGCGCATCGAAGGCGCGCTGTACCTGGCCGAGGAAGTCTTCCACAAGATGGTGCGGCTGGGCGTACCGCAGCACGTGACCGGTGCGACGGAAATGATTGCCACGCCGGCGAATGCGGCGGGTGTCGGCCTGCTGTTGCAGGGTTCGCGCATGGGCCTCAACGGCCGGGCGATTGGCGGCGCGGTCGGCGAAAGCATGGCCGGCTTCATGGGCAAGGCCCGTGGCTGGCTGACGCGCAATTTTTAGAACACGGCCAGCTCCGGGACGGAGCCAGCCACGATGGTGCCGCGGCGCCATCTGAGCCCTTCGGGGCAAGCCCGCCGAAACGGCGGGAATCATCGACGGCAGCAATGCCAAGGCAACGATACCAAGGCAGCATGGAGGACGGGCAATGTTCGAACTGGTGGAAAAACTGGCACCCAGCGCGGTGATCAAGGTGATCGGTGTGGGCGGCGGCGGCGGCAATGCTGTCAGCCACATGGTCAATTCAACCATCGACGGCGTGGAGTTCATCTGCGCCAACACGGATGCGCAGGCGCTGAAAAGCTCCGGCGCGCGGACCACGTTGCAACTCGGCGAAACGGTCACCAAGGGACTCGGTGCCGGCGCCAACCCCGAGATCGGCCGTCAGGCCGCGCTCGAGGATCGCGATCGGATCGTCGAGGTGCTGGACGGCGCCGACATGGTGTTCATCACTTGCGGCATGGGCGGTGGCACGGGTACCGGCGCGGCGCCGGTGGTGGCGCAGCTGGCCAAGGAAAAAGGCATCCTGACGGTGGCGGTGGTGACCAAGCCGTTCCCGTTCGAGGGGAGCCGCCGCATGGATGTGGCCTTGAAGGGCATGGAGGATTTATCGCAGTACGTGGATTCGCTGATCACCGTGCCGAACGAGAAGCTGCTGACCGTGCTCGGTCGCGAAGTCACGCTCTTGAATGCGTTCAAGGCCGCCAACGACGTGCTGCAGGGCGCGGTGCAGGGCATCGCCGATCTGATCACCCGCCCGGGGCTGATCAACGTCGACTTCGCCGACGTGCGCACGGTGATGAGCGAGATGGGCATGGCCATGATGGGCACTGGCACCGCGCGTGGTGACGACCGCGCGCAGGCGGCCGCCGAAGCGGCCATCAACAATCCGCTGCTGGAGAACGTCGATCTCTCGGGTGCCTGCGGCATCCTGGTCAACGTCACCGCCGGCCCGAACCTCACCATGCGCGAGTTCGACGAGATCGGCCGGGTGGTGCACGGCTTCGCCAGCGAGGACGCGACCGTGGTGGTCGGCACGGCGCTGGATCCCGACCTTTCCGATGACGTCCGCGTCACGGTGGTCGCGACCGGCCTCAACCGCTCGGTCAAGCCCCGGCTGCGGCCGGTGGCCAAGCCGGAAACCGTCGTCATGCCGACACCACCGCGGGTGTTGCGGACCGGCACTGACCATGGTGTCGGCGGTTATGTCAGCCAACCGGAGGCCGTCAGGGCTCCGCTGCGCGCCCCTGCACCGGCGGTGGCGCCTGCGTCGGAGGCCAATCCGGCGCCGGCCCGAACTGGCTTGCCCGACTATCTGGATATCCCTGCGTTCTTGAGGAGACAGGCAGATTGATCGATTGATCGCAGACCGCGTGCGTGGATGCCGGCTGGATGCCTGGCATCGGCCCGCACGGCTGGCCGCAGCAACGAAGGGAGTCGTTGGCTGGCGTCCAGCGTATCGGTCATGCTTGGCCCCGACCCTCGGTCCCGCACCGCCGGACTCCCGTCCCCGGCGCTGCGGGACACGCGGGCTGAGCCATCCGTCCGATCCAGAGGAACTTGTCCGGTGGCACGCTGTCTTCCTCAGAGTGGCCCGAATTGGCCGGGTGGGCTATGCCGGGTTGGGGATGCAGTGATGAATCAGTGTTGTCCTGATGGGTTGGGGAAAACTGAACGCGCCAGTCCACTTTATTCGTCAGGTCAACCGTGATAGGATCGGCCCGTTTTTAGCGTAGTCCTAACAGGATTCCAACGAAAAATGATCAAGCAGCGCACGCTCAAGAACGTGATCCGCGCTACGGGCGTCGGCCTGCACACGGGGGAAAAGGTCTACATGACCTTGCGTCCCGCCGCGGTCAACTCCGGCATCGTGTTCCGCCGTACCGATTTGCCGGAACCGGTTTCGATCCCGTCGCGTCCCGAGTTCGTGGGTGACACCAGTTTGTCCACGACCTTGATGCGCGGCGATGTGCGGGTTTCCACCGTCGAGCACCTGCTGTCGGCGATGGCCGGCCTCGGTATCGACAACGCCTATGTCGACCTGTCCGCGCCCGAAGTGCCGATCATGGATGGCAGCGCCGGTCCGTTCGTGTTTCTGCTGCAATCGGCGGGGATTGAGGAACAGGCCGCGCCCAAACGCTTCATCCGCGTCAAGAAACCGATCAAGGTCGAAGCGGGTGACAAGTGGGCGCAGTTCGAGCCTTTCGACGGCTTCAAGGTCGGTTTTTCGATTGAATTCCAGCACCCGATTTTCTCGCGCCGCGCCTCGCGCGCCGAGATCGACTTTTCGACCACCTCGTTCGTGAAGGAAGTCAGCCGCGCCCGCACCTTCGGCTTCATGCGCGACATCGAAATGCTGCGCGAAAAGAACCTGGCGTTGGGCGGTTCGATGGACAATGCCATCGTGCTGGATGACTACCGGGTGCTGAACGAAGACGGCCTTCGCTATGAAGACGAGTTCGTCAAGCACAAGATCCTCGACGCGATTGGCGATCTTTACCTGCTGGGTCACAGCCTGATCGGCGCATTTTTCGGCCACAAGTCCGGCCACGAGTTGAACAACCGCCTGTTGCGCGCGTTGATCGCCGACAAGTCGGCCTGGGAAGAAGTCACCTTCGACGACCCTGCGTTGGCACCGATTTCCTACGCGCACCCCGCGCAAGCGGTCTGAATGCCATCCATCGTTGCTGGTTGCGCGCCGCTGGCCCGGTGTGCGTGATCTGCTGCGCCTTCGGATGCCCAAACGCCGGCAAGCTTCGGCCCGCCA